>JAUMDQ010000218.1:352-1531 GCA_032121715.1 Flavobacterium sp. | reverse complement strand
TATTAATATGCTTATTCGTATTTGCGATGTGCATAACGTACCATTAGCAACAAACGAGGCTACAGCACAAATGTTGTTGAATGCTTTGTTGTTGGAGGAGTAAAATTTTTAAATTTTTATATAGTTAGACCTAACAGTTATTGAATTTCTGTTAGGTCTTTTGTTATAATAGAGTTTCCCGATGCGTTTTTAGAAGTTCCCGATACGTTTTTAGAACTTCCCGATGCATTTTTAGAAGTTTCCAATGTGTTTTTAGAAGTTGTCGGGACGTTTTTAGAAGTTGTCGGAGTGTTTTTAGAAGTTGTCGGGACGTTTTTAGAAGTTGTCGGAACGTTTTTAGAAGTTGTCGGAACGTTTTTAGAAGTTGTCGGAACGTGAATAAAATTTATTTTTATCATAGAATGCACCATCGAAAAATTTAGCTATTTTACCAAACTGTTGTTAGTGGCAGTACTTGTTCCACCATTTAAGAAAGAAATCTCTATTTTCTATAAACTTTCTAATATTTATATCTTCTGGGTTTTTCTCAATATAAAAATCCGGCATGAATGATTCAGCAACCCTAGCCCTTTGTCGTGTGAAAATTTCAAATCTGTAATTAGTTCCATCGTCAATATTAACCGTCTTATTTATTTCTTCACGTTCTAATTTCCAGAAGCCAGTTTGTTCGAAATGAAAAAGTAATTTAGATACTTTGGAATTTTTAAGTTTCTTTTTTCCTTCATATAGTTTTCCCTCTCGAATAGTATCTTGAGTTATTGTTCCATCGGTATTCTTTGTTTTTTTAATCCTAAAATCTGAATAATACCAATTGGTCCATTCATTATTTTTAAACGCTAAAATTTGATAATATTTTCTATCTGACCACCAATAATTTTGTTCAGTATATGAAATTATGACATCATAATTCACCAAGGATGATTTTAACAAAGGGTTTTCAATAGAATCAATAGGCTTAAAATTATGCTCAAATGAAGGAATTTGGCAAAATGCATCAAGGCTTAAAAATAGAAAAAGTATGATTTTAACTGTTGTTTTCATAGTATTAGCACTAACGTTCTGCGGCTTGGCGCAGTAGCGGCTGCGTGGAACGGTTGTTTCTTGCTAAGATAAGATTTTCCAGCGGAAAATCTAACGTTGTTGTTAAAGCTAAAAGTAGCTATTGTGCTAAACCGTTGT
>JAUMDQ010000218.1:0-342 GCA_032121715.1 Flavobacterium sp. | reverse complement strand
GGCCTTTATTTTTTAATTAAAATTCCTTTGCTTTCAGTTTTCTGCAATTTATTAGCATATGTTTTTCTAATTAATAAAGAATCTTTTTTTGTAGTTATCTCAAAAACAGTAGCTCCAAAATTTTTGTACCCGGAAAAAGTACCAATTGTAATTGAATCTCCTGTGCTATTTTTTTCTTTTATTAATTCACCGCTTCTTTTAAAAACTATATCATTACATACTAACAATTTTTTTTCGGAACTCAAAACTAGAGTTTTGAACTTTCCTTTCGCTAATGTTCCACTTGACAATTTGTTAGTAAATTGTTTATTAGTCATATTGAAAATATAATTTGTACTATCG
>JAUMDQ010000217.1:12036-14225 GCA_032121715.1 Flavobacterium sp. | reverse complement strand
AATAACTTCCTGCCCAAGGATCAACCGTTTTACAAATTTTGGTTTCTTCTTGCAAGAAAATTTGTGTATTACGAGCAATTCGAGCTGAGAAATCTGTTGGTAAAGCAATCGCTTCATCTAAGGCATTTGTATGTAAAGATTGTGTTCCTCCGAATGCAGCGGCAGCCGCTTCAATTGCTGTACGAGCTACATTATTAAACGGATCTTGTTCGGTTAAACTCCAACCAGAAGTTTGACAATGTGTTCTTAAAGCTAAGGATTTTTCGTCTTTTGGGTTGAATTGTTTTAATAGTTTCGCCCAAAGCATACGACCCGCACGCATTTTGGCAATTTCCATAAAGTGGTTCATACCAATCGCCCAAAAGAAAGATAGGCGAGGTGCGAATTCATCAATTTTCATACCTGTTGCTAAACCGGTACGAATGTATTCTAACCCATCTGCAAGTGTGTAGGCTAATTCGATATCTGCCGTGGCACCTGCTTCTTGCATGTGATATCCTGAAATGGAAATTGAGTTAAATTTCGGCATATTATTACTAGTATATTCGAAAATATCAGCAATAATTTGCATAGAAGGAGTTGGTGGATAAATGTACGTATTTCGCACCATAAATTCCTTCAAAATATCGTTTTGGATGGTTCCTGACAATAGGTTAGGAGCCACACCTTGTTCTTCAGCAGCTACGATGTAGAATGCCATAATTGGTAAAACCGCACCGTTCATCGTCATCGAAACTGACATTTCATCCAATGGAATTTGATCGAAAAGAATTTTCATATCTTCCACAGAATCAATTGCAACTCCCGCTTTTCCAACATCACCTTGCACACGAATATGGTCTGAATCGTAACCACGATGTGTTGCTAAATCGAACGCGACAGATAAACCTTTTTGTCCGGCTGCTAAATTTCTTCTGTAGAAAGCGTTACTTTCTTCTGCAGTTGAAAATCCGGCATATTGACGAACGGTCCAAGGTCGGCGTACATACATTGTGGCGTATGGCCCGCGTAAATTGGGTGCAAAACCAGCTCCAAAACCAAGATGTTCTAAATCGGAAATATCTTCTTTAGTGTAATTTGGTTTTACTTCAATTTTTTCGGCAGTCATAAAGCCTCCAGTTGTCACTTCTGACTTCTGACTTCCAGCTTCTAACTTAATATGTTGTATGTTCTTTCTCATTATGAAATGAAAATTAATTTTTTATAAATTTAATTGCGTCATAATCTTCTAATTTTAGAAAATAAATTCCGCTTTGAAGATGTTTTGCATCTATTGTATTCGAATAATTATCAATATATTTTTCTGTAATTATTTTACCTAATGGATTAAATATTTGGTATTTTTTACCAAACATTTTTTTTGAACTTAAAACATTAATTTCAGTAGTGACAGGATTTGGATAAATATATATATTGTTATTTGTGTCATTACTTAAATTGGAGTTATCAATCAATTTAGCAATAAAAATTTTAAGATTCACTTCTGTATTATTAGTTTCAAGTAAATTAAAATTGTCAAATTGAATATTTTCGCAAGAATATGCGCCAGTAATAAACATTTCATTATTATTTGAGATGTTTAAATTATTTGGAAAATTACCATGAGTTGTTCCAATTCCAGTTGCACTTTTTGTCCAAATAAAATTAAAATTATTATCTAACTTTAAAATTAGGCTAGTAAATTCCCCATTACAGGTATAATTAGTATTGTTAATATTTATGGTGCCAGTTGGATAAAAATCTGTTAATATATATAATTCATTATTTTTTTCAATAAGTTTATCAAATGTAAACCCTGTATTCAAAAGCCCTATACTGTTTGCAGAAATTAAATTCCCTGAAGAATCAAATTTTCCAACGTAAAGATCTTCTTGACCAACTTTGTTTAAAATTGTTGAATTAATTTCTAAAGTATTATCTGTAAATGTTCCGTAATCATAAATAAAACCGTGATTGTTAATTAAATATTTATGTAAATAACTATCATTAAGTGGAGGATTTAAAATATGGTTCATTGAAATTAAATTTCCATCGATATCAAACTTAATAATTATTAACTTCTTAATATCTGGATGGCCCATATAATGATTATATTCTTGAAAATGAAAATTTTCAACACTTGTTTCACCAATTATTACTATTTCGTTATTATCTGTAATCTTTAATTGAGATTTAGATAAGTAGTTAAC
>JAUMDQ010000217.1:6144-12026 GCA_032121715.1 Flavobacterium sp. | reverse complement strand
TTTTAGACCAAATTAAATTATTATTGTTTTTTTTCAGTAAATAAAAATCTCTATCTCCTGAAAGTGAATTAAGTGAAGTATCTTCAACAACTAATGAAGTAGTATACTCTCCAAAAGAATAGCAATTGTTATTAGAGTCAATATCTGTACTATAAACTATAGATTTTCCGAAGTCAGTATCACTCCATGATAGAATTCCATTTGAATTAAATTTTGCTGAAAAATGTCTGTAATTTCCATAGTTAGGAGTTGCTTCAAAAGAAATATTGTCTTCATCATTAAAATTAATATTTCCAGTAAAAGAAGTTCCTAATTTAATATTTCCATTGATTATTAGATTGTTATTACTGTCTGTTTCTAAACCGATAATTTCAAAATCGTTAGTTGATTCTAGTTTTTTTAACCAAAGAACATTTCCTTCGGAATTAAATTTAGCAATAAATTTAGTGTAATTGTTATCAATAATTTGTAAATCCTCAAAACCTATTTCGTTTGTAAAATTACCTAATGTATAAAAATTATTATTTGAATCTAAAGCAGTATGAGTAACATAACTATTAGATGGTCCAGTGTTATTACTTGAATTTGCCCATTGCCAATTAATATTTTGTCCAAAAAACATTTGACATGATAATAATAGAAGTATAACTAGTTTTTTACTCATTTTATTCTTCATTATTTAAACGTTCTTGTTCTAATTTTTCCGATAGTCTTTTTTCGATAATTGGTGCAATTAGCGTTTTTTTGTCTTTTATCTTTACGAAAGGAAACAACTCTAAATCGTGTTTCATTTTGTCGTTTGGATTGGGATATTTGTTGGTTCCTAATAAAATTTCTTTACCAGAATCGAATAAATCTTGTTCTTTTTGAGCGCTTTCTGAAATTTTTCTTTGAATGGTTCCTTCAATCAATTGTGTGATGAAACCGCCATTTACTTCAATTTCTTTAAATAATTCTAAAGCTTTTTCGGCTAATTGTTCCGTTAAGGTTTCGATATAATACGCACCATCTGATGGATTATTAACTTTATCGAAATAACTTTCTTCTTTTAAGACTAACAATTGATTACGCGAAATTCTATCGCCAAATTCGTTGTCTTTATGATAAATCGCATCGTAAGCTAAATTAGAAACCGCATTGGCACCACCTAAAATAGCCGACATACATTCGGTTGTAGTACGTAACATGTTTACGTTGTAATCGTATAAGGTTTTGTTACGTTTTGTTGGTGTGGCGATGATATGACAATCGAAATTATGATTATATTCTACTGCTAATGTTTTGAATAATAAACGTATAGCACGAAGTTTAGCAATTTCGAAGAAATAATTCGTTCCAACGGTTACTTCAATTGTAATCGGTTGATTGATTACTGAAATTCGATTGAAATATTCGTTAACGTGAGCTAAGGTGTAGGCTAATTGTTGCACCATATTCGCACCAGCATTTTGGTAAATTCCAGATTGAATATTTAGAAATGGTTTAGTAGTGTTTTTTGAGATTTCGTTTAGCTTTTCGAAATCTGGATTTAGATTTTCAAACCAATTTCCTTCTTTGCATAATTGTCCGATTGGGTCAATTTGAATGATGAAATTAGCGTTGTTGCTTGAAGCGAAATCGTTTAATAATTTTACATATTCAACAGAAAGAAAAGGTAAATTGAAATAAT
The DNA here is from genome assembly GCA_032121715.1 of Flavobacterium sp. Classification (GTDB taxonomy): domain Bacteria; phylum Bacteroidota; class Bacteroidia; order Flavobacteriales; family Flavobacteriaceae; genus Flavobacterium. Next base: position 10,357 of record JAUMDQ010000217.1, on the reverse strand, counting down.
ACACTACGTTTTCTAATGGTAAATTCCCCATCAGTTTAGCGACTTCAATTTTGTCTGATTCGATAGTAAAACGAATACTTTCTGCACCACGATTTAAGCTGTCTTTTGCTTTTCGGTTCGACATTTGAATATCGTGAACAAAAATATTTTGCAAAATGGTGAATTCTGTCGCTTTAGTATTGGAAGTATAAGTTGTAATTTCTTCGTCGGAATGGTAAAAAGGTTTCACTTTGATGCCTTCTGGACTCTCCCAAATAAGGGTTTCGTTATAATCGGCTCCTTTTAGTTCAAATTGAATTTGCTGTTTCCATTGTTTAGATGAAACGCCTTCAAAATCTGAGAATAAGTTTGTTGCACTCATTTTAGGTACGTGTTTTAAACTTTATTGTGGTTATTTTAGCCCTGATAGTAGCGGCATCTCCCGATTTTTCATCGGGAATATAGCGGATAGCAGGACAATTGTTGTTTTTAAGTTTACTTTTCTGCTTCGAGTAAACTATCTTTTATTTTATCTTCTTCGAATTCAATGATGTAAATGTCTTCGCTATCTTTTTTCATAAAGTATTTTTCGCGAGCATATTTTTCAATCATATTGTCGTTTTTTAAATGCTTTATTTTGATACTATCTTTCGTAATTTCTGATTGATAGTATTTTTTATTGTCGTTTAATTCTTCAATTTGATTGTTTAGAAAACGGTGTTCAAAATACGAATAATTATCGAAAAACAACATCCAAACGATGAAAGCAATAAGAATCAAATAGTACTTGTTTCCTAAAAAACTTAGGAAAGGGATTTTTTGTACTACTATTTGAAATCTTTTGAACATTATTTTTCGATACGTTGGTTAATTACGGCTCTTACTACATCAATAGCTACCGTGTTATATTTGTCGTTTGGAATGATAATATCTGCGAATGCTTTTGTAGGTTCGATGAACTGCTCGTGCATTGGTTTTAGAGTTGTTTGATATCTGGTTAAGACTTCTTCCATATCTCTTCCGCGTTCTGCGATGTCACGTTTTAAACGACGAATTAATCGTTCGTCTGAATCGGCGTGAACAAAGACTTTAATATCAAATAATTCGCGAATTTCTGGATTGGTGAATATTAAAATTCCTTCCACAATCATTACTTTTCTTGGATGTGTACTAATTGTATCATCAGTTCTGTTATGAGTAATGAAAGAGTAAATAGGTTGATTTATTACTTTTCCGGCTTTTAAATCTTTTAAATGCTGAATTAGTAATTCGAAATCAATGGCACGAGGATGATCAAAATTAATTTTAGAACGTTCTTCATAAGATAAATTAGTAGTTTCCTTGTAATAAGAATCTTGAGAAATAATTCCAACTTCAGTAGAAGGAAGTTCGTTCATAATTTGATGTACAACAGTAGTTTTTCCACTACCTGTACCACCAGCAATACCAATGATAAGCATAAATGTTGTGTTTAATTTAGGCAAAGATAGAAATATATACTGTAAAAAAAATTCTCACCGTGGGGAAAAGTGAGAATTTTTAAGAAAAAAGTAACTAAAATTTAATTGTGGATAAGCTGCAATAATTCGTTTATTTTTTGCGGAGTGTTAAAAGCGCCGTTGAAAGAAGTGGTGACTGTTGCTGAGCTTTCGTCTTGCACTCCACGGGAGGAAACACATAAGTGTTTGGCGTCAATTATTACTGCAACATCTTCAGTTTCTAAGGCAACTTTTAAATCTTCCGCTATTTGCATAGTTAATCTTTCTTGTACCTGGGGGCGTTTAGCGTAATACTGTACAATTCTATTTAATTTTGATAAACCAATCACTTTTCCAGATGAAATATAGGCTACATGCGCTTTTCCAAAAATAGGTACAAAATGGTGTTCACAATTAGAATAGAACGTTATGTTTTTTTCAACCAACATTTGATTGTATTGGTATTTATTATCGAAAAGTGCCATTTTGGGCTTATTTTTCGGGTTTAAACCTGAGAAAATTTCATCGATGTACATTTTGGCTACTCGTTCTGGAGTACCTTTTAATGAATCATCAGTTAAATCTAAATCTAATGCTTTCATGATTTCTGAAAAATGAAACGCTATAATTTCTTTTTTTTCTGAATCTGATTTAGAGAACGCGTCTTTTACCATTGGTGTTTCCAAGGAGGTAAACAAATGATCGTTTCCAATATCATCTATTGATAAATTTGAAAGTGTGTCAATTTGAAAATTATTTTCTGATTTCATTTCTTGTTTTTTGTTTAACAAATATATAAAATAATTAAACAAAAAATATAATCAAATTATCATTTTTCTTATAGTAGTATAAGAAAAATATATAAGCTCATGTTTTTAACTGCAAATAATGGGTTGGTTGAAAGTTTTGTTTGAAGGATTTTAATTGTGTTTTGTGTTTTCCAAATTGGAAAATAAAGCACAAAAAAAAAACGACTTCATAAGTTTGAAGTCGTTTGTCGGGGTGGCAGGATTCGAACCTGCGGCCTCCTGCTCCCAAAGCAGGCGCGATAACCGGGCTACGCTACACCCCGTGATTGCGAGTGCAAATATACAGTTATTTTTATAACATCAAAATGATTTTCGTATTTTTTTCATCTATAAAAATAATTTGTATTTTGTATATTTACCAAACCTTATAAATTAAATTATGAAAAACTATTTTTACTTATTATTACTTACAACTGTCTTAATTTCATGCACTTCAAAACCTAAAAAAGAAGATTTAGCAAAATTAAATGGCTATTGGGAAATTGAAAAAGTAGATTTTCCAGATGGAAATAAGAAAGAATACAAGGTAAATGAATTTATAGATTTGATTTCTATAAAGGATAATAAAGGGATTAGACAAAAAGTAGCGCCACAATTAGACGGTTCGTATTTAAAAGGAACTTTACAAGATAATATTAAAATTGTGGATAGTGCGGATTGTTATTATTTGAAAACCAATTCGAAATTTACCAAATGGGAAGAAAAAATTCTTTCGGTTTCTGATGAAAGTTTTGTTTTAGAAAATGAAGCAAAAATTGTATACCATTTTAAGAAATTCGTACCTTACGATAAAAGAAAATAATATGAAGAGATTTAACGACGATTTTTCTATTGGTGATGTGATGAAAGAGTTTATGAAATCTAGTAAGCTCGAAGCGGGTTTAGACATAATAAACGTGAAAGAAACTTGGTTTAAAATGATGGGTCCAGCTTTTAAAAATTATACGGAACAAATTGAATTGAGAAGACAAACGCTATATGTACAATTGAATTCTTCGGTGGTGAAACAAGAATTAGAATACGGAAAATCGAAAATCATAAAAATGCTGAATGAAGAATTGGGTAAAGATTTGATTAAAGAGATTGTGTTTAGGTAAAAGACATAAGATAAAAGTAAAAAGGGATAAGTGAAAAGAAAAGATAATATAAAACAAGAAAAAGGCGACTTGAAATTTCAAATCGCCTTTTTTTATTTATATCAACTGTTCATTAATTACTGAACACTGATTACTCTTTTTAGAATTGCTCTCTTCCAGCAAAGTGGAATGCACCTTCGATAGCAGCATTTTCATCAGAATCTGAACCGTGAACTGCATTTTCTCCAATTGAAGTAGCATATTTTTTACGGATAGTTCCTTCTGCAGCATCAGCTGGGTTTGTAGCACCAATTAAAGCTCTGAAATCTTCTACAGCGTTATCTTTTTCTAAGATAGCAGCAACGATTGGTCCGCGAGTCATGAATTCTACTAATTCACCAAAGAAAGGTCTTTCAGAGTGAACTGCATAAAATTTCTGAGCGTCAGCAACAGTTAATTGTGTTAATTTCATTGAAACGATTCTGAAACCACCTTCAGTAATCATGTTTAAAATTCCACCGATGTGTCCGTTTTCAACTCCATCAGGCTTAATCATTGTAAATGTTCTATTTGTAGCCATTTTTCTTAAATTTTTTGCAAAGGTAGTATTTAATTCTTTATTGCAAAGCAGTTTTTTAAAATTATTACACTACCGTTTTTACTAAACGGAAACCATAAAATTCGTGTGTTTTTTCTGGAGATGTAGAAATTCTGTTGGCTGGTCGAACATAATTAGGTTGACTATCCCAAGAACCACCTCTAACACATTTTTTTTCTCCGCTTTCTGGTCCTTTTGGATTTTTACCATTTTCAGTTTTGTAATAATCTTTGTTGTACCAATCCCAACACCATTCCCAAACGTTTCCGCTCA
>JAUMDQ010000217.1:0-6134 GCA_032121715.1 Flavobacterium sp. | reverse complement strand
CTAATTCGTTTTGTAATTTGCTACCTACAACATGAGGTAAACCATTACTGTTTCCTTTATACCAAGCAATTTCATCTAAGGTGTTACTTCCAGAATATTTAAATCCTTTAGATAATTTTCCACCTTTAGCGGCATATTCCCATTCTGCTTCAGTTGGTAATCTGTACCCGTTTGCTGCGAAATTACAAGCATAAAATGGTCCGTTCATTGTGTAAACTTGTGTTAAACCTTCTTTTTTGCTTAACCAATTACAATAAGAAATAGCCTCTTCCCAAGTGATATTATTCATTGGTAGTTTATCTTTCCAACCCCATTTTGGAGCTTTTGGCATTTTAATTTTTTTAGCTTTTGCATATTGTTTCCATTCCCAAACCGTAACTTCAAATTTACTAATTTCGAAACTATTGATAGTTACTTCATGCTTTTTTTGTTCGTCAACTTCTGCATTACCATCCAAGTCTTCAGATCCCATAAAGAAATTTCCACCTTCTACTTTAACCATAGAAAAAGGAAGTGTTGTAAATGATAGTAAGGTTATTGAAACTAGTAGGGTAGTTGTAAGTAAAATTGTTATTTTTTTCATCTTTTATTAGTTAAATGTTAAATTTGGGTCATTTTTCTGAGACAAATATATAATTTGATAAAAACAAAACAAGAAAAAACAGATGAATTTTCATTAAAATCGATGAAATGCAGTATTTTTTCAAACCGAGACGCTTTTTTTTGGGTAAAAATTGCGAATAGTTTAAATTTTGATGATTTTGAAATGCGTATTTAATGGATTTGACAATAAAACAACATCATTTTTGAATTTCTTTGAATAAAACTCACTGAAATTGTTTTTTCGCTCTTGTAAGCTACCGTTTTTAAATAATTGATTTTGAATATCTGTTATGCGATCTAATCTTTCAACATGAACTCTTTTTTCCGCTTTTAGTAAGCGCTTTTCCAGATTTTCTAACCCTTTTATTTGTTTTACTTCTTGTGCTTTAACGGCACCAATAAAAGATTTGTCCGTTTGCTCGGCAATTTTTAATAATTCGGAAAATTGTTTTCGTAATGTTTCTTTTTGTTCGGAAAAGTCAATTTTGAAATTGGATACCTCTTTGGTTTTTTTATGGATTAATTCTTGTTGAGGTAAAAATAAATCCGACCAAGTAATATGAAGTTTCTCCATTTTCTCCACTTGTTTTTCTGTAGCCACCACAAATGAATTTCGTAACATTATAATAGGAAATGTAACCTTTTGAATTTCAAAGTTGCTTTTCAATTCTAACCAATACGCAATTTCTCCACCACCGCCAATATAAGCTAAGTTGGGTAAAATTACTTCTTGATATAAAGGTCTTAAAATAACATTTGGACTAAATTTCTCTGGCGAATTTTCAAGTAAATCTAAAATTTCACTTTCTGAATACTGAATTTCAGTATTGTTTACTTTATAAATGTTGTTTTCAAAAACAATTCGTTCACGTAAAGTATCTTCAATATAAAACAAATTAATTTCTCTCGGATTAACCTGTACAGTGTAGTCTTTTAATTGAGTAATCGTTTTTGAAACTGCTGCAAACGAATTTTGATGGATTAATTCGTCTTTAATATATGGTGCAAAAAGCGTTTTCAAATTCTTATCATCACCATCAATTATTACCAAACCTTCTTCTGAAAATAATTCATTCGCTAAAAAACGAGTGGCTTCCGAAAGAGTAGAATGTTCTAAATAGGATTTTCTAAATACTTCTTTTAAATAAGTTGCCGTTTCCCCAACACCAATTATTTCAGAGAATTCTTCAAAAATTTCATTTAAACCTACAGTAGATAAACGTCCAACAGGTCCAAAACTTTCTCTTTCCCATTTAATTTTTTTATCTTTTATATTAAAATGATTGATTTCTTCAAAGTCATGATCTTCTGTTGCCATCCAATAAACCGGCACAAAATTATACTCCGAATACGTTTCTTTTAATTGCTTACATAAATTGATAGTTGAAGCAATTTTGTAAAGAAAATATGCTGGTCCAGTGAATAAATTCAATTGATGACCCGTAGTAATTGTAAAGGTTTTTTCAGATTTAAGTAATTCAATGTTAGCCTGAGTTACTTCTGAAATAGGGAAGTTAGTATTCTGATTTTTTAAAGACTGAACTAAGGTTAATCGGTTTTCTAAACTATAATTCTTTGCTTTTTCATTAATTTGATCAGCAAAATTTTCTAAAGTTGGAAAACGATGATAAAGGGATTGTATTTCTGGTTTTTCATCTAAATAATCTACAATTAGTTTAGAGAAATAACCCGATTTTTGATACGAAATACAATCTGTTGGCATAATTTTTTTTACAAAAATAATCATTTTTCACCATCCACAATTAATTTTTATCTTTGTCAAAACATTTTCCCTTGAAATCACAACTAATACTTCATTTGCGAAAGCAAATATCAATTTTAAAAAGTGATACAATTGTTACAAATAATAAATAAAGTTTAAACCTTTGAAAAATATTCTATTAATTACGCCACCATTTACACAATTGAATACGCCTTATCCTGCAACGGCTTATATCAAAGGGTTTCTAAACACGAAAAATATTTCTGCTTTTCAAATGGATTTGGGTATAGAAGTGATTTTAGAATTGTTTTCGAAAGAAGGTTTACAACAAATTTTCAATTCTGTTCAAGAATCAGAACTTATCACAGAAAATTTACAGCGAATTTATAGTTTAAAAGGCGATTATATTAATACAATCGACGCTGTAATTGCTTTTTTACAAGGGAATAATCCAACTTTAGCGAGACAAATTTGTAGTGGGAATTTCTTGCCAGAAGCTTTTCGTTTCAATCAATTAGACGATATGGAATGGGCTTTTGGAACTATGGGAATGCAAGACAAAGCAAAACATTTAGCTACATTATATTTAGAAGATTTGTCTGATTTTGTTGTGGAATGTGTCGATGAAAACTTCGGATTTAGTCGCTACGCAGAGCGATTAGGTAGAAGTGCGAATTCGTTTGACGAACTATACGCAGAACTACAAAATGAAACGACGTATATTGATAAAATTACTCTTAAAATTTTAGAAAAAACCCTTAAAAATGTCCAGCCAAAGTTAGTATTAATTTCTGTTCCTTTCCCTGGGAATTTATATAGTGCTTTTCGTTGTGCGCAATTTATCAAAGCTAATTTTCCTGAAATTAAGGTTTCTATGGGTGGCGGTTTTCCAAATACCGAATTACGTAGTTTAAAAGATACTAGAGTTTTTGAGTTTTTCGATTTTATCACATTAGATGATGGCGAATTACCTGTTGAACTTTTAAATTCTAAAATTCAAAACCCAAATTCTGATGAGTTTAAGCGAACTTTTCTGTTAGAAAATAATGAAGTCGTTTATAAAAATAACACCACAAAATCGGATTACAAACAATCTGAAGTCGGTACGCCAGATTATTCCGATTTATTGTTAGATAGATATATTTCTGTTATTGAAATAGCCAATCCCATGCACAGTTTGTGGAGTGATGGTCGTTGGAATAAACTAACGATGGCTCACGGTTGCTATTGGGGAAAATGTACATTTTGCGATGTCTCGCTAGATTATATAAAAATTTATGAACCTATTGCGGCTAAAATTTTAGTCGATAGAATGGAAGAAATGATTGCGCAAACGGGCGAAACAGGTTTCCATTTTGTAGATGAAGCCGCGCCACCAGCTTTAATGCGTGAAGTCGCTTTGGAGATTTTAAAACGTAAGTTGGTTGTGACTTGGTGGACGAACATTCGCTTTGAAAAAAGTTTTACGCAAGATTTATGTTTACTATTAAAAGCTTCTGGTTGTATCGCAGTTTCTGGCGGATTGGAAGTTGCTTCGGATAGATTATTAGAACTAATTAAAAAGGGAGTTACGGTAGAACAAGTGGCTAAAGTCACGCATCATTTTACTGAAGCTGGAATTATGGTTCATGCCTATTTGATGTATGGTTATCCCACACAAACGATTCAGGAAACCGTGGATAGTTTAGAAATGGTGCGACAATTGTTTCAATTAGGTATTATTCAATCCGGATTTTGGCATCAATTTGCAATGACTGCGCATTCTCCAGTTGGATTAAATCCAGAGGAATTTGGAGTAATTCCACAACAAAATGATATTACTTTTGCCAATAACGACATCCAATTTACAGATAAAACAGGAATCAATCATGATAAATTTAGTTTCGGATTAAAGAAATCGTTGTTTAATTACATGCACGGGATTTGTTTCGATTACGATTTGCAAGATTGGTTCGAATTTAAGATTCCAAAGACTAAAATTCAACCTAATTTTATTGAAAATGCTATTCTAGATGAATCTGATTTCTCTATAAAACCAACTGCCAAAATCATTTGGATTGGTAATCAACCGATAGTGGAACATTTTACCAAATCGAAAAAAGGAAATTCTTGGGAAATGACCAAACTAACTTTTCATTTTAAATCTGATGCTGTTGAAATCACTCTTGAAAAAGATTTCGCAAATTGGCTTGTAAATATTCTTCCATCGATTGCTATGAAAAGTGGTTCGCTAAAAGATATCAAACAAGATTTTGAAACTCATTTTGAAGATTTCGAATTGTTTTGGTTCAGTAAACCCATGAAAACTTTGCGAGAATCGGCATTGTTGATTTTTTAATTTTTTTAGCTTTAAGGCTTTTAATTACGTTAATTTATTGTTGTATTAGTATTATTTTAATATTAAAATGTGTTTTTTATTGATTTTTTCATATATTTAAAAATTATAGAGAACCCCTTTTATGAACATACTAGTTAATAAATTCAGAAATTCAACTTATTTCAAAGTAGTTTCTCTCGTATCTTTAGTTTCGTTCGGATTGCTATTAATTGTAGTTTTCCTATATTTTTATATGCGTGTTCAAGAAAAAGCAATTTTTAAGAGCAGTAAAGAGCTATATGAAAATGAAATCAATTCCCTTTTAAAATTAAACTCAGAATCGTATTCAGCTGTAGTTGTTGATGCTACTTATTGGGACGAATTTGTTGATTTCACTTATACTAAAAATTTAAAATGGTTTAATACCTCAATTGCTGTATTGATTGATACCTATAATGTAGAATATTTATCAACTTATTCCGCTGAAGGTGAATTTATTACCAAAGTTTCTACTCTAAAAATAAAAACCAAAGATTTTATTCCTAAAGAAGTTTTTAAACGCTTGAAAGAGAAAAAATTCGAGAAGTTTTATATGAGAATTCCTGAAGGAATTGTTGAAATTTACGGAGCAACTATCCATCCATCAAACGACCCGTTTAAAAACAAAACAAAACCATCTGGATATTTCATCATGGCTCGACTTCTAGATAGAGCGTATTTTGCTAATATTGAAGAAATTTGTAGTTCTAAAATAACGTTTTATACTGGAAATGAACAGGCATTAAAAACAGTTTTTGCAACTATTCCGCTTCAAGATATTAACAAAAAAGAAGTAGCTAAATTATATTTCAAAAGAGCTTATGATATTGATTTCTATATCACAAAAAGTATTTTGTGTACGATGGCATTGGCTATACTTTTAGCTTGGGCTGTATTTTTGTATTATTCCAATAAATGGGCTCGATTACCTTTAAATTTAATTAAGAAAATTCTAAAGAAAAATGATTCATCAGCCATTGAAGATTTAAAAAATATCAAAGGGGAATTTCGTTATATGGGTAAACTTTTTGAAGAAAATTTAAAGCAAAAAGCAGAACTGCTTTCTTCCAAACAAAAAGCAGAAGAAAGTGACAAATTAAAGTCGGCTTTCTTGATGAATTTATCACACGAAATTAGAACACCAATGAACGCTATTGTTGGTTTTTCCGATTTGTTGTTAGATGAAAAAATCACAGCGGAAGAAAAACAAGAATTCGTTAGAATTGTTCAACATAACAGCAGAAGTTTGCTAAGTATTGTGGATGATTTAATTGAAATGTCGAAAATTGATTCGGATTTAATTAAACCAAACTATAGTAATGTAAATTTAAATAATCTTTTAAAAGCCGCTTTTGAATCGGCAAGTTTTGCGAATAAAAACGCGAATGTAGTGGTGAAATTACAAGAGCCAAATGAAATAATTAAAAGAAGTATTGTTACTGATGCCGTTAA
>JAUMDQ010000216.1:0-3328 GCA_032121715.1 Flavobacterium sp. | reverse complement strand
TTAATGCCTTCTTTATTAGAATTAGAAGTAATTAATGTTCCTTTATTTTCGTGGTTGAAAGTATTCAAAATACGAAGCGGAATGTTTTTTTCCAATAAAGGGATAATCGTTTTGGCATGAAGAATCGTCGCACCAAAATTGGCTATTTCATTGGCTTCGTTAAACGATAAATGATCGATTTTTTTTGCATCAAGCACTAAGTCCGGATTAGCGGTATAAATTCCGTCTACGTGTGTGTAATTCTGTAATTCGTCCGCATTTAAGTAATTCGCTATCAACGAAGCGGTGTAATTACTGCCGTTTCTTCCTAAAGTGGTCGTGTCATTATTATTATTAGAACCAATAAAACCGGTGATAATGTTCACGGTTGTTCCGTTATTCTCCTTAAAATAATTAATTACGTTTTTCTTCGAAATTTGTTCCAAAGGTTGTGCATCACCAAATTTCGAATCGGTTTTAATCAATTCTCTGGTATCTGCAAAGCGAGCATTTATTCCGTTTTCAATTAAGATTGCCGTCAATAATTTGGCAGAAAGCAATTCCCCTTTGGATAAAATCTGGTCTTTAATTTTGTTGCTGTAATCACCAATTAAACTAACGCCTTCAAATAATTTTTCCAAAACATAAAACTCCTCAGACAAATCCACGTTCTCATATTCATCTTGTTGGTATTTTTTAAAATCTTCAAAAAGCGGTTTGTAATCCTTGTTAGTAGCCGCAATCTTTAAAATCTCTTCCAGTTCATCTGTGGCATTCCCTCTTGCTGAAACCACAATGGCAATTTCCTCTCCCTGATTTACTTTATCAGTAATAATTGCAACCACTTTATTTATTCCGTCGCCATTCGATAAAGATTTACCTCCAAATTTTAATATTTTCATTGTGTTGTGTTTTTTGGCTTAGAATATATCCTGAAGCAAATTGTGTAATTGTTTGTATTCTATCAAAAAAGCATCGTGTCCGTGAATGGAAACAATTTCCTGATAGCTAACCTTATTCTTATATTTTTTTAATTCCTCGTAGGTTGCTTTATTTTCATTTGCCGTAAAAAACAAGTCTGAATTGATTCCGATAATATGAATGTCAGCTTCAATTTTTGACGTTATATCTTCGAATGAATCACTATTTCTCGTAATATCTATCGTCTTCAACAGTTGATTCATCATTTTATAAGAGGAGATTTGAAAACGTTTCTGTAATTTTTCTCCATGATGCAGCAACCAACTTTCTACATTAAAAACAGCCAATTCTTCATTGGTTGTTCGCTGAAATTTGGCAGCAAAAGACTCTGGAGTTCTATAACATAACATCGCATGAGTGCGAGCATCTTCAATAGGTTTTGAAGAATTTTTCAGAATTTGTTCCTGCAAAAAGCAATTGGCAATCAGCCAGTCTGTCGATTTCCAATCGGTTGCAATAGGAATTAAATGTTGTGTGATTTTTGGTTCCAATGCTACCATTTCCCAAGCGATTCCTCCACCTACAGAACCACCAATAATGGCGTATAGTTTTTTAATTTCAAGAAGCTGAATTCCTTCAATAAAAATTCTAGCAATATCTCTAGTATTAAAATCCGAATAATTTTCGATGCTAAAACCATCAAATCCATTTCCGGGAACATTAAACGCGAGGATTGTATATTTTGTTGTATCTATAGTTTTGTGTTCTCCAATTAAATCATTCCACCAACCGTTTTCTCCCACAACTTGTGAATTTCCGGTTAAAGCATGATTAACCAAAACTATTGGTGCGGTATGCAATTCTGCTCCAAAAACTTGAAAACTTAAGTTTAAGCCAGCATAAAAAGCGCCACTTTCGGTGGTGAAATTTTGTAATGTAAGGGATGTTGGTTTATTTTCCAATTGCAAATCTTTTATGATTTTTGACCTGTGTTTGGAAATATTAGAAAGAAAGCTAGGAGTTATCTAGACAAATTCTTAGTGTTATCTTTCCACGATGAGCGTGGTAGAATGCAGCACCTTCTTCGATAAATCGAAGGGTTGCTAAGGCTTCATCGGGTCTAATCCCTCTGCCTTTCTTTATAACATTTCAATACGTTTTTGAACTTAAAGGCACAAATTAACTACTATTTTTTTAAACAACCAAATTTTTATCACATTGCTTCTAATTGATTTATTGCAAATTGACTTGGAAAAAATACGCGTAGCATCATGATTCCGACGAAAGAAAAAACATAGCATTATGATTCTATCTTTCGTCGAAATAATAATTTGAGATTCCCCGTTAAAGTTCCAATAGCTAAAAGAGCCTTCTCTTTATTAGATAAAAAGTTCTTCATTTTCTTTTGAATACATTTGAAATAATAATGAACTAGGTACTATTTTTTGTGCCAAAGTATCATTCTTTGAAATTTCAAATCTTGGATTAGTCAATTCATTTTTTGAATCACTCTCCTTTTCTGTTTTGGTTCTAAAACCGAAACCTTTTAGTAACTGTAATGTCTTCGGGAAGTGTTTTAATGTGCTCATGATGATTAAATTTAAGATGTTAGTTTTGTTTTCCTATTATTTTTTTGAATTCTGAATTCTATTGACTTCTTTACTAATCTGAACGAAAAAACCCTTTTAGAAGAATATCCAAAAGGGTTTTAAGTTGTTCTATAACTTATACTTTTTGGAATCAACAGACATGAATGCGCACCATGGCATTGGCGCAAATCATATTTTTGACTTTAAAATTATTGGTATTCTGGATTTTCAAGTTTTTCATTCTGTACTTAATTGTATTTTAAGTTGGATAGATTTCAAAAAAAAAGCCTCCCGTTTTTTCGGGAGGCTTTTGCTATATAAATTTTGATTTTAATTTAAGCAATAGACGACCCGCAGGAATTTTCCTGAATGGCTTTTGACATATTACACACATTAAATTTCATTTTTCTTTTTTTACTGTAACAAATATGCTAACTATTTCTGAATTATGCAAATAAGTTTTAAAAAATACCTGCAAAAACAAACTCTATTTTCTTTTTTTATAGTAGTATGAGAAGAAGGAAAGATTTATGAGCAAAAAAAAGTTAAGATTAATTTGCAATTCAAAATGGTTTCATACATTTGCACCCGAATACAAGAGGAAAAATTTGAACTGATTGCAACCTCTTCATAATGAAATCAATTCATTATGGATACTGAAAATTTTTCAGTAGAAAAAATGCTAAAGCAGAAACTCTTCTTTAGTCCTTTTCAGCAATTATTTTTTCTCGCTTAATTTTAAAATAATAATTATTATGGCCTATTTATTTACGTCAGAATCTGTAAGCGAAGGACATCCAGACAAAATTGCAGATCAAATTTCGGATGCATTAATTGAT
>JAUMDQ010000215.1:0-4454 GCA_032121715.1 Flavobacterium sp. | reverse complement strand
GAATAACAAAAAACCCCAAGTGGCATAGAAATTTTTGCAACTGAATTTAAAAAATAATCAAAATCTTTAACAGGTTTAATTGTTGTTTTTACTGCCGAAAAAATAGCAGCGTTAGCAATACCAATGGCACTACTCATTTGCCACGTAGCAAACTTTACCTTTTTCGAAAAGTTTATAAAAACAGATTGTTCTACAAAACCAATATTTTTAGAAAGGTAATTATCGTCTGAAATATTGTATGAAATAATTTCACTATTCGAATTACAAATAGTTCCTATTTGCTCATAGTTTATAAATGGAACAAAATCTGTATGACACCATAAAACTAGTTCAAAAGGATATAACTCTGTTAGTTTATAAATAGTTTCTGAAATATTCAAGTTATGATAAAGAGCTAAAGACTGACTGTCTTTAGAAATTTTTAATACGGCATCACAATTATGAATAACTTGAATCATTCGTTTTTTTATAGAATTAAAACTTTAGAACTTCAAACAAATGATGAATTTCTTGCGTTAAATCTACTTGATGATTTCCTACGAAAAATCCTTTTTTATCTAAATACTGCGCGTTTTTCATTTCGCCAAAAATTTCATAATCGAAATGTCTCAATACTTCATTTTTAGTGAAATCTCCAGTCACAATTGGTCTGCAATCAATCTGATTGGCTTCTAATTTTTTAACAATTTCTGCTCTATCTAAAGTCGATTCTGGTTTAATGATAAAACTAAATCCAAACCAACTACTGTTATCAATATTTTTTTGAATGTAAAAATCTTTATGATTTTCGAATAATGACACGAATAATTCAGCATTCTTTCTTCTATAATCTAAAAAGGATGGCAATTTTTTCAATTGTTCTACACCAATTACACCACTCATTTCAACAGGTCGTACATTATAACCAGGTAAAATAAAACGGAACGATTCTTCAAAAGCATTATCACTTTTATTAGAAACGTGATTTTCTTTAGGTAAATGGCGCGTCCAACCGTGGGCACGCAAACAAATCATTACATGATACATTTCTTCATCATCCGTAACAATTAATCCACCTTCCATAGTGGCCATGTGATGCGAATAAAAAGTAGAATAGGTTCCAACTAATCCGAAAGTTCCGGTTTGTTTTCCTTTAAATTCAGCTCCCATCGATTCACAATTATCTTCCATTAAGATAATATCTTTATCACCAATAATTTCATTTATCGCATCAAAATTATTAGGATTTCCTAATAAATTTACCGCTAAAATCATTTTAGTGTTATCCGAAACAGCATTTTTCAATTGTTCTAAATCGAAATTCAACGTATGTAAATCAACATCTACAAATTTCAGTTTTAAACCATATTGTGCTAATGGATAATAAGTTGTCGACCAAGAAACAGCTGGTACAATAACTTCATCACCTCTTTTTAATTTAGGATTTTTGGTAAAGAACATAGCTGCAACAGCAATTAAATTAGCTGAAGAACCCGAATTGACCATAACAGCATATTTCGATTTCACGTAAGTCGCGAAATTTTCTTCAAATTGTTTTACGCCTGCGCCCATGGTATACATGTCTTTGGCAATAACGCCATTGATGGCTTCTATTTCTTTTTCGTCCCAAGTGGACGAGGCTAACGGATACTTAATCATGTAAAACTTCTGTTTTAAAATAGTCTAATGTCTTTTTTATGCCTTCTTTAAGTGTAGTTTGATGTTGCCAACCGAATTGTTTCAGTTTGCTATCATCAATTAACTTTTGCTTCATTCCTATGGGTTTTGATAAATCGTGTACAAATTTACCCTTGAAACCAACGGCTTCTGCAATTGCTTCGTAATATTCATTTATCGTATAATCGAAACCTAAACCTACATTGATGTTTTGTGGCATTTTCTCGAAATTTTCTAAAGCGTAAAATACAAAATCAGCTAAATCGCCTGTGTACATAAACTCTCTTCGTGCTAAACCATCACCCCAAATATCAATTTCTGTAGCGTTATTTTGTTTGGCTTCGTATATTTTTTTAATTACCGCTGGAACCATATGTGAATGTTCTGGCGAAAATTTATCGTATTTCCCATATAAATTACATGGAATCACGGTTTTATATTGTAATGCTGGATTTTCTTTTACGATGTATTCGCACAAACGAGTCGCTACTACTTTCGCAATCGCATAACCTTCATTGGTAGGTTCTAATTCACCTTTTAAAATCAATTCTTCTTGTAATGGATTTTGAGCTTCACGCGGATACATGCAAGAACTTGCCATGTTTAAGAAATACTTCACGCCGTTTTCTTTTGCGGCCATGATGATATTTCTTCCCATATCTAAATTGTAAACCAAAAAATCTACAGGGCGCGCCATGTTCGCTTGAATTCCACCAACTAAACCTGCTGCATGAATAATAATATCAGGTTTATATTGCTTAATATAGTTATCAACTGAATCGAAATCGCGAAGGTTTAATTCGGAACTTGAAGGTGCTAAAATTTCATAATTTGCAGCTTTATGGTGCTCCAAAATATTCTTACCTACCATTCCGTTTCCACCGGTAATTAGAATTCGCATCAATTATTCGTATTTATTTAAGGAATCTCTATCTTTAAAACGAACTACGTATTTTAAATCGTGCTCCATCATAATTCGAACCAATTCTTCGATAGACGTTTTACTTGGATTCCAACCTAATTGCGTTCTTGCTTTTGTTGGATCACCTAATAAACTTTCTACTTCCGCTGGACGGTAATAATTTGGATCAACTTCAATAATAGTATTTCCAGTTGCGGCACAAACGCCAATTTCATTTTCATTTTCACCTTTCCAAACTAATTCAATACCAGCTTCTTTGAAAGCTAATTCACAGAAATAACGAACCGAATATTGCACACCAGTTCCAATTACATAATCTTCTGGAGTATCTTGTTGTAGCATTAACCACATACATTCTACATAATCTTTGGCATAACCCCAATCACGTAACGAATCTAAGTTTCCTAAATATAATTTATCTTGAATACCGTGTTTGATTCTTGAAGCAGATAACGTAATTTTTCTAGTTACGAAAGTTTCTCCTCTACGTTCTGATTCGTGGTTGAATAATATTCCATTCACTGCATACATTCCGTAGGATTCACGGTAGTTTTTGGTAATCCAATACGCATATAATTTCGCCACTCCATAAGGAGAACGAGGATAAAAAGGTGTAGTTTCTGTCTGAGGAACTTCTTGTACTTTTCCGTATAATTCTGAAGTAGAAGCTTGATAAATACGGGTTGTATTTTCTAAACCACAAATTCTGATAGCTTCTAACAAACGTAACGTTCCAACTCCATCAGTTTCTGCCGTATATTCTGGCATATCGAATGAAACTTTTACGTGAGATTGTGCGGCTAAATTATAAATTTCATCAGGACGAATTTCTTGAACCAAGCGAATTAAACTAGTCGCATCAGTCATATCTCCATAATGTAATTTGATTTTTTTGTCTTTATGTAAATCTTTTAAAAGAGATTCTATATATAAATGCTCAATACGTTCCGTATTAAAAGTCGAACTACGACGAATAATTCCGTGTACTTCATACCCTTTTTCTAATAATAATTCTGCTAAATACGAACCGTCTTGCCCGTTAATACCTGTAATTAATGCTATTTTCATTTGATGATGCTTAATGTTTTTTTATTGGTCAAATGGTATCGCTTTTTATGGTGTTTATTTCAATAAACTTACTATTTCTGGCGATTTCATAAAATTTGAAACTTCTTGAATTGAAAGTTCAAATATAACATTATCTATGTAAATGGCAGTATATATTTTCTAATTTATTTAGTACGAAAAGGCGTTTCAAACTAAAATCAACCCATCTCCCAATCTCCCAATCACCTCTTCACTCCATCTCCCAATCACTCACCCACAACTCAAAATCCAAAACTCAAAACCCACAACTCACTACTACTGTCAGGCTGAGCGGAGTCGAAGTCCTTATGAAAACTGAAATTTCATTCTAGTAGCCTTCAACTCCGCTCAGGATGACATATGTGGAATAACTTATTTTAAAGAAAACTTTCACTTTTCACTTTTTAATTGGCTCATTTTACTTGGCTCTTTTCACTTTTCACTTTTCACTTTTTACTTTTTACTTTTTACTTTTTACTTTTTACTTTTTACTTGGCTCTTTTTACTTGGCAACTATCTTCTCATAAAAAGCAACATTCTGATTAGCAATTAAATTAATTTCAAAATGCGTTGAAATTCTCAACTTCGCATTTCGTGCCATATTTTCTCTTAAAGTAGAATCAGTTAACAATTGTAAAATTCTATCCGCATATTCTTGATGATCAGACGGATGTGCTAAAAATCCTGAAATTCCATTTTCAACAATTTCATTTCCCCAACCAATATTGCAGGCAACAATTGCTTTTTCCATCGCCATAGCTTCTAACCAAGAAACGGGTAAGGCTTCGGC
>JAUMDQ010000214.1:0-13252 GCA_032121715.1 Flavobacterium sp. | reverse complement strand
TTTATCCCATTTTTGATACCAAGTAAAGTTTTCATCAGCAATACGATCCCAAAACTTTTTTGGTTCGCGTACTGATTTTTTATACATTTTGAAGTAATTTTCTAAATCTTTGATTTTATAGTAACTCATTCTTCGATAATTTTCTGTTTAATAGTGTAAATATAAGTATTCTATTAATGCGTCGAAGATTTTTTTTGCTAAATAAGTATATATAAACTATTTTTAAACTTAAATAATTTAAATTATGAAACCATCTTTCATTTCGATAATTCTATCACTTTTGTGTGCGAAATCATTATCATGCGTAACAGCGATAATTGTCTGACCAAAATTTCTAGCAAGTTCTTGAAAAATATCAAAAACAATATCGGTATTCTTACTATCTAAATTTCCTGTAGGTTCATCACCCATAATAATTAATGGATCATTTATTAAAGCACGCGCAATTGCTACACGTTGCTGTTGTCCGCCAGAAAGCTTGCTTGCGGGTTTTAATGCTTGATCTTGCAAACCTAATATTTCTAGTTTTTGATAAGCGCGTTGTTCAATTTCTTTTTCAGATAATTTTCCTAATTTTAAAGCTGGAATCATAACATTTCTTAAACACGTAAACTCTGGAAGTAAATAATGAAATTGAAATACAAATCCAATTTTTTCGTTTCTAACTTCTGCCAATTGATCTATTGACAATCCTGTCATTAATTTATTGTCAATAAACAATTCGCCTTTATAATCCGTGTCCATTGTGGAAAGTATATATAAAAGTGTTGATTTACCACTACCCGATTTTCCAATCATAGAAAGAAACTCCCCTTTTTTTACATCAAAAGAGATGTCTTTTAAAACCTGAAATTCAGTTGGTTCGTGGAAAAACTTGTTTATTTTTTTTGTTTCTAAAATGTTCATTTTTACTTTCTTAAAATTTCTACAGGATCAACATTTGCAGCTTTTTTTGCAGGAATATAGCCAGCAAAAAAAGTAATTACTAATCCGATTACCACACCTTGAACAAACTTTACAAATTCATAATCTACTGGAAAATAACCAATATCACCGCCAACATAAACATTTTTCAAAATTGTAATTAAAATTATTGCTAAAATAATTCCACCAATAACACCCATAATTCCAATAGAGACGGCTTGTGTTACAAAAATTCTAATTACATCTTTTCCTTTAAAACCCATTGCTTTTAAAATTGCAATATCATTTATTTTTTGAGAAACAGTCATATTTAAAATATTATATATTCCGAAACCTGCTACTAATAAAATAGTTAAAGAAACAAAAGTGATAACTATTTTACGCATTTTATTCGCAGCCATAAAGGTCTCATTGGCTTGCTTCCAACCTTCGGCTTTGTATCCTGTTAAATTTTCAATTTTTTTGGCAATTAATTCTGCTTCTTCTGGATCAGAAACATTTACATTAATATCTGTGATATAACTTGTTCCTTCTTTTAATAATTGTTGTGCTGTGGCAATATTAACGTAAGATCTTGTTTTATCTGTAATAGAATTGTTTGTTTTAAAAATTCCAACAACTTTAAAATTTCGGTTTATTCCTTTTGACGAAGTCAGATTCAAATTATCATTTATTGATAAATTCATTTTTTGTGAGATTCCACTTCCAATTACAATTCCATTTGGATTAGATTTTAACATTTCGAAATTTCCTTCAACCATAAACGATTTTATATCAAACATTAAGTTAGCTTCGTCTGGTTTTATTCCAACAGCAATTCCAGAAATTTGTGATTTTCCATTATTAAAAAACACGCTAGAATTGACTTGAGGCGTAACAACAGTAACTTCTTTTTGTTTTAAAATGGTTTCAATAACCAAATTCGGATTAATAATTGTGTTGTTAACAGGAACAATTTTTGGATTTATAATAATTGGGGTTTCTTTTGAATCTTCGATTAAAGGCTTACTAATTTCGTCATCTTTATAAACTCTAATATGCGAAGTTGATTTAAAAATGGACGAACTAGAACTTTTATCAAAACCCACCAATAAACTATTCATGAAAATATAAATCGACATTCCCAGTACAACTCCCGCCACAGCTACAGAAGTCTGTTTTTTATTAGAAAAAATATACGCTTTTGCAATAACTGAATTGATGTTCATTTTTTATAATTTTAAAGGTAAAAGAATATCATTTTCATTAATTCCTTCTAAAACTTCTACATATTCTGTTGAAATGATTCCAGGTTTTATAATGACATATTCGTCTTTGTCTTTTACGTTTACTTTGTTTCCAAAACCAACATAATCTCTTGGGATTAATAATGCATTTTTCTTTTCTACAACTAAAATATTAGCTTCTAATTGTGTTCCGAAAAGTGAATTTTCAAAAGGTTTATCAAAATTTACTTTGCAAATAAAAGATTGTGATTGTTCATCAAAAGCAGAAAGAATTTCGGTAATTTTTCCGTTATATGTTGTGTTTTTATTTGTATTTAGTTTAACAAAAACCGTTTGTCCTAATTTAACTTTTCCTATACTATTTTCATCTACATTTATAACAGCTTCCACTTTTTGAGCATTAGCAATTGTAGCAATAACTTCTCCTTTTTTAACGTAATCACCATTAGTTTTAAGTTTTTTGATAACCGTACCGCTTTCTGTTACAACAACGAAATTGTAATTTTTAATGACTTGATTGTTCAAAACTTGACCTTTGGCACTGATTTGTTGTTGTTTTGCTTGTTGCTGAATTTGTAAAATTTGTTTTTTCAAAGCATTTAAACTTGACAATGAATTACTTGCATTCAGTTGAATGTTTTCAAGTTCAACTTTTGCAATACTTTGAGTTTCATATAGTTTTTTGTAACGTTCTACTTGTATTTTATCTTGTTTATATTTGTTTTCGGCAAACTGAATATTTTGTTTCAATTGTTGAATTTGAGGAGAATTATCTGTCAGATTTTCATTAGAAATAAGCAATTGTTCTTTTGCAGCTTGTGCATTTATTTCATTTATTTTATTATCAATTGCTGCCAAGGTTTTGCCTTTAGAAACAAAATCACCAACTTCAAAATTGGAATTGGTTAAAACCCCATCTGTTTGTGCTGTTAAATTATAAGCATTATCCCACTCTAATTCGCCTGATGCAAAAACTAATTCTTTTATATCTTGTTTTATTGGCTTTATTTCCTTGTCATTATTACAAGAAAAAAAGAGTACCGATGCTAGTAAAAATATCTTTTTCATTATTGAATCGTATTATTAATGTTGATTTTTGTTTTTAGATAGTTTGTGTTTATTTCATTAACAATATCATTTAATTCGGCATTGAGTTTATCATTAAAAGAAATTAATAAATTATCTATTGAAACTAAATTCTGTTGAAATATCTCTAAATTTTTTTTATAAGTATCTGTTTTTAAAGCTACAATTTTTTTACTTATTTTAAAACTATCCATTGCTTTTTGAAAATCTAGTTTCAGTTGTTCATTTGCGTTTTTTTCTTGAAGTTCGCTATGTTTCGCGTTTTCAGAAGCAATTGTCAAATTTGTCTTTAAAGTTCTTTTTTGCTGAAACTTAGAGGATTCTGGAAGTAAATAATTCAATCGTAAACCAATATATGAAGATTGAAAACTCGATCCATTTGTGTCAAAAAAACCAGTAGTATTATTATCTTGATACGTCCAATTTCCAATAGCAGAAAGTGTTGGATAAAACGATGATTTATAACTTTTAAATTCTTGTTTGTTTAACTCTTTTTGCAAAATGCTTTGCTCACTCACTAATTTAGAATTAACCTCAATTTTTTGAAAATCATTAATTTCAGTTTCTGAATTTGATAGGTTCAATTTAGTGTCAAAATTAATATCACACAAAACTTTCAATGCATTAATTTGTTGCAATAAAGTGGTTTCTAATTGCATTTTTTTATCTTCAATTTGTAAGAGATTTACAGCAGCTTGATTTACATCTTGAGATCTAAGCAAACCCTCTTTATTTTTATTTCTAACAACTTCTTCTATTTTTATATTATTAGTATAATTTACATCTAATATATCAATTTGTTTTTGAATCGAAATAATGGAATAATAAGTCATTGCTAAATTTTCAAGTAAATTTTTCTTTATTAATAATTGTGTTTTATTGCTTAAATTCTCATTAATTTTTGAAACTTTAATCTTTTGCCAAGACTGAATATTAATCAAATCGATTTGAGGTGTAATACCAATAGTACTTATATATTGTTGTCCGAATTTCACTTCTTTGAAAGTACCAGGAACACCTCCAAAAATTTCTGCAGGTAAAAAATTAGAAGGTAATACTAAAAAATCCGTGGCTGATGCAGTCACATTTCCTTTAGGATTAAAAATATTGATTTTAGAAATTAATGTTTGGTATTTTGCTAATGCTACTTGTTCGTTAGAAACTTTGAGAACGGTTGCATTTTTTTCTGCATAAGCAAATACATCATCAATAGATTTTAATGAAAGTGAATCTTGCGCTTTTACATTAGAAAAAAGCAATAGAAAAAAAATGATTTTTATTGAAGATTTCATTTAAAACTTATTTAATCAATAATAAATTAGTGGATTCAATTCCGTTTACCCAATGTTTAACATTTGGTTCAATTTTAACAAAATCACCTGAAAACAATACCGCTTTTATTCCTTTTTCATCTTCGTAAACGGCATTTCCAGAAACACAAACTAGTAATGCTGGAACTTTTGTAACGTGTTCTTCTAGTTTACTATCTTTTAAAATTTGTAAAGAAATAACTTTGCCTTCATTGGCAGGAAACATCATGTTTGTTTGTACTCCTTTATTGTCTGTGTGTAATTCTTTTAAGTTCATTTTTGTGTTGTTTTGTGTTTGTGAAAAACCGATTGTACTTGTTGCAACTATTAAAACTGTGGTAATTATTTAAAAAATTTTCATAGTTTATTTTTTTAAAAGAGTTAATAAATCAGTCATGGTTTTCATTCCTTTTACTTCAATATCAAAGTTAAAATTTGATAATTTCCATTGTAACATTTGTAAACGAAATGTGCCCATTGCAAAATGAACCAAACTATCCGCTTCCATTTCTTGGTTAAATAATTTAGATTCTTGTCCATCAGTCATTATTTTTTTTAGTGCCGCAAAATTTGTTTCAATCAATTTTTTTATACTTTTTTTTATGTCTTCCGAATTATCCATCAACCCATCAGACAAGACAATCACTATAAAATGTGGATTCTTTTTAAAGAATTGAAATTGACTTAAAAAAAGTGCTAAAAACTTCTCTTCGGCATTATTTTCTGCTTTTAAAATTGTTTCAAATCTCAAATTAATATTTTCAGATAAAAAATGAATCAATAACAAAATTATGTCTTCTTTATTTTTGAAATGTCGATACAAGGCACTTTCAGAAAATTCCATTTCTTGAGCTAAATTCTTAGTTGTTAAACCTTTGATTCCTTTTTCCATCAATAGTTTCCCAGCAGATTCTATAATTTCTTGTTGTCTTTTGGAAGCTTTATCCATCATAAATTTCATGTTAGTGAACATTCACTCTACAAATTTATATAAAAAATACCAATAAAATGAATCATTGGTATTTTAATTACTATTTATTTGAAAGAACCTATTTTCGCAAGAGTAAATTCTAGATTTAATTCCTCAATAATTGCTTCATCATCAATTGTGGATGGAATTTGAAAATTATCACCATCTACTATACTTCGCATTAATTTTCTTAAAATTTTTCCAGAACGAGTTTTTGGTAATCTTTGCACAATAATCACATCACGTAATGAAGCAACTGCTCCAATTTGCTCGCGAACTAATTGAACTACTTCATGTTGCAATTGAAAATGTTCCATATCCTCACCAGATTTTGTAACTACTAAAGCCAAAGGAATTTGTCCTTTTAATTCATCATTAATACCAATAACAGCACATTCCGCCACAGAATGATGAGAAGAAACAATTTCTTCCATTTCAGCAGTTGATAGTCGGTGACCCGCCACATTTATTACATCATCTACTCTACCCGTTATAAAAATATAGTCTTCCTCATCTTTAAATCCGCCATCGCCAGAAAAATAATAACCTGGAAATTTATTCAAATAACCTGACTTAAAACGCTCATTATCTTTCCATAAATCAAGCATTGTTCCAGGAGGCAATGGCAACTTTATTACTACATAACCTTCTTCATTCGGGCCTAATTCTTCACCATTTTCATTGAAAATTTGAATATCATAACCTGTCACGGCTTTTCCTGCAGAACCTGGTTTTATAGGTAAAAACTCCACTCCCATCATATTAGCAATCATTGGCCATCCTGATTCTGTTTGCCACCAATGATCGATTGCGGGAACTGGAATATGTTGTTGATACCATTCTAATGTCGCCACATCACAACGTTCGCCTGCTAATAACTGTGTTCTTAAACTTGACAAGTCATATTGTTTGATGAATTCGCCATTTGGATCTTCTTTTTTAATGGCACGAATAGCAGTTGGCGCTGTAAACATTACATTTACTTTATGTTCTGCAATCACTCTCCAAAACGTACTTGCATCTGGAGTTCTGATAGGTTTTCCTTCAAAAATTATGGTTGTATTTCTGTTGATTAATGGTCCGTAAACGATAAAACTATGTCCAACTACCCAACCTACATCAGATGCTGCCCAAAAAACATCATTAGGTTTTACACCATAAATGTATTGCATTGAAAATTTAAGTGCCGTTACATAACCACCTGTATCTCTGACGATTCCTTTTGGTTTTCCAGTCGTTCCAGAGGTATATAAAACATATAATGGATGCGTTGCTTCTAATGAAACACAAGGTGCTTCTTCTGAACCATATACTAAAGCATCATAATCTACATCGTATTTTTTAAAGGGAATTCTTGCTCCCAATTTTCTGTTTAAAACGATAACTTTTTTGGGTTTGTGTTCCGCTAATTCGATAGCTTCATCAACTAAAGGTTTGTAAGCAATTAATCGGTCGATTTCAATTCCAGAAGAAGCAGTAAGAATAACTTTTGGTTTACAATCGTCAATTCTTATAGCTAATTCATGAGGTGCAAATCCTCCAAAAACAACTGAATGCGTTACTCCTATTCTAGCACAAGCTAGCATCGCAAAAGCTGCTTGAGGAATCATTGGCATATAAATGACAGCCATATTTCCTTTTTTCAAACCTAAAGACAACATTCCGCCAGCTAGTTTGGCAACTTCAGTTTTGACTTCGTTATATGTATACTTTTTAACAGTTTGTGTTACTGGAGAATCATAAATTATGGCAATGTTCTCTCCAAATCCGTCTTGAATATGCTTGTCTAAAGCTAAATAACAAGCGTTGAGTTCACCATCAGCAAACCAAAGTGGATAATTATTTTCATCAGTTGATAAGATATTTGAAGGTTTTTTATGCCATTCTATTTGATTGGCTTGATCTGCCCAAAACTTTTCAGGAAATTGAATACTTTCGTTATATAATTCTTGATAATTCATTATTTCTATTGATTTATTTTCATATTTATAAAGTAAATGTAACGAATATAATCAAATCTAAGAAAAATAATTTGCTAAAAAGGTATATATAAATTTATCGGTAAATCATAAAAAAAGGCTAAAGAAATAACTCTTTAGCCTTTTGATAATATTAATTTATTTTAAAGCAATTCTAAAACGGTTTCCACCACTTTTTTAATAGAAAAGGGTTTCGTTAAATAAGCATCAGCACCTAAAGCCATCCCTTTTTCTATATCGCTAGCTTTGTTTTTAGCGGAAAGAAAAATCACTTTTGTATGTTCTAAATTTTTGTCTTTTCGAATTTGTTCTAACGTGGCATAACCATCAACCATTGGCATCATTACATCCAAAATAATTACATCTGGAAAATTTGTTTTCAAAATATCCAAAGCTTCTAAACCATCGCGCGCAATAAAAACTTCAAAATTATTTTTTTTGAAAGTATATTCTAAAGACATTACAATGTTTGGCTCGTCGTCAACAATTAAAATTTTCTTCATAATTATAAGTTTTCTGTATGCATCTTTTTCGGTAAAGTGAAAACAATACAAGCTCCTTTTACGGTTTGTTCTGCCCAAATTTTACCTTTATGATATTCCATAATTTGTTTACAAATGGCTAATCCTAATCCGCTACCAACTGGTTTCTTTATGTTTTGATTAGTAGATTGATAAAATTTATCAAAAATAACCTCAAAATCATCTGGATGGATTCCTTTTCCATTGTCTTGTACGAAAGTATGAATAAAATTGTTCTTTTCCTTGATTTGAATCGTAATTAATCCGTCAATTTCTGGACAAAACTTGATAGCATTTGATAGTAAATTAGTTACCACTTGCACAATTCTATCTTCATCATAATAGGCAAACACTTTAGATTTACTTTCAATATGAACCGTAATGTGTTTATTTTTAATCAATTGTTGTAAAGGTTCAATTGATTTTTCTATAGTTTCAACCAAATTATTTTGTGTTGGATAAATGGTTTGTTTACCTGTTTCAAATTTTTCTAAATCGAGAATTTTATCAATTAAACGGTTTAATCTGTCAGATTCGGAAATAATATTCTGTAAAAATTGTTTTTTTAGTTCATCTGGAATTTCGTCATCATCGTGTAAAATCTCACTTGCAGCTCGAATTGCTGTAATTGGTGTACGAAGTTCGTGTGTTACCGTATCTAAAAACTCATCTTTTTGTTGGTCTTTTATCATTAACGATTCGTTGGCATCTTGCAATTTTGCTGTGATAACCTTTAATTCATTTGAAGTTTCTGTTAGTTTTTTATTGATGATGATGTTTTCTTTAGATTCTTCTAAAATTTTCAACACTTCCGGCAACGAAATTTTCTCTTCTTTAACTACACTTGAAATCAGAATTCTAGCAGAAGCAGTTCCAATATGACCTGTCAGTAAATTTTCGGAAAACTTAATTAATCTCGCATCTGCCAATTCTATATTTTTATCAACATTGTATTTTACGTTGAAAATATTCATGGCGCGTTTGGTTCGTTCTTCACCTAAAAATCGTGTTAATACTTTTTCAATATCATTTCGATAAGCCGTTCCTTTCCATATGAAGGCATTTTCGTGATTCGTAATATATTTATTGATATCTACGAACATTTCTGCATAATTTCTTTCTCGATAATTTCCTTTAAAACTCACAGAAACAGCAAAATACGTAACCGAATTGAACAATAAACTCCAGAATAAAGCATGTGGAATTGGATCTAAATAATCTAATCCGAATAATTGAAAGGGTTTCAGTAATTCGATATTTAAAAAACCGTTAGAAATAAAAGTGCTTTGACTATTTGTAATTCCAATCCCGTAAGGAATTAGTAATGTAAATAAGCAAATGATAAATCCGATAATAATACTATAAATAGCACCTAAACGAGAACCTCTTCTCCAGAATAAAGCACCAAAAAAAGCGGGTGCTAATTGCGAAATAACCACAAAAGCAACCATTCCGATAGACACTAAATTATAATCTAAACCATAATATCTGTAAATGAAATACGAAAGAATAATTAATGAAAAAATTCCGATTTTTCTACTATTTAAGATGGTTTTACTACTTATGGTTTCCGCGCTTTTTAGTTTTCCAAGTAAGTTATATGGAATTAAAATATTGTTAGTCACCATAGTTGATAATCCGATAGACGAAACAACAATCATTGAAATTGCAGCAGAAAATCCGCCAAGGAAAACCAAAACAGTTAATGTTTTATTATTCAGAAATTGTGGAATTAATAAGGAATACATATCAGAATTCACATCTTGTCCATCGAACAAAATATTTCCGCCCCAAGCAATTGGATATACGAAAATATTGAAGAGTAATAAATACAATGGAAATAACCAAACTGCAGTATTAATGTGTTTTTCGCGATTGTTTTCTATAACTGAAACTTGAAATTGTCTTGGTAATAAAAATATAGCAAACATAGAAAGCACACAAAGTAAAAACCAATTGATAGCTTGGGGCAAACCGCCAATTGTATTTTTCTTCTGAAAATTTTCTAACAAACTTGCTTTTTGGTAAATGTCATCAAAACCATCGAACACAAAAAATGTAACATAAATTCCTATAATGACAAAGAAAACTAGTTTTAAAACACTTTCCATGGCAACAGCAGTTACGATTCCTTTTCGTTTTTCTGAAGCATCCACATAACGTGTTCCATAATAAGAGGCGAATAAAGCCAATGCAACTGCTACATAGGTTGTAGTGTCATCAAAAATATGTGAATTGATTGGCGTTTTGGTAACAATATGAAAAGTTTCTGAAATGGCCTTTAGCTGTAAAGAAATGTAAGGAATAATTCCAGTTAAGCAAATTACGGTTACAATTGCCCCTAAAAATCTACTATTTCCGTATCGTAAAGAAATAAAATCGGCAATACTTGAAATTTTATTGACACGCGAAATTCTGATAATTTTCTTTAGAATTAAAATCCAAGACGGTGCAATAATTATTGGTCCTAAATAGATTGGAAGAAAACTCAAACCACTATCAGCAGCAACACCGACACTTCCATAATAGGTCCAAGCCGTACAATAAACAGCTAAAGATAAAGTATAAACGTATGGATTATTTGTCCATTTGCTATTGTTGTTTTTTTCAGCCCAATGTGCGATGTAAAATAAAATGGCCAAATAGATGGACAAAATTATAAGAAGAATAACACTATTCATTGTAACGAATCATAATATATAAGGAGACTAAAATAGAAAGCAACCAAGCAGAAAAAATAAAAATATAGCTACTTGGAAAGCCTAAAACATTTTTGGAAGAATCAAATAATAACACAATTGGCATATTCAAACAAATGAGTAATACAATTGATACGATAACTAATTTCTGTTGGTGTCGTTTTTTCATAGGTTTAGCCACGAAGGCACAAATGCGCTAAGTTTTTTTTGCAATTTTTTACTAATTTACATAAAGTTTTTAAAATGCTGTTGATTTAAATACATAAAAGCCCTTAAATTAATAAGAGCTTTTAATAAAAAAAAAAAAATTAAATCAAACTAATCTTCATACTCGTTTTGTAGAGAATACCATCCGAAAATGGCTAATCCAGAAACGATTAAGGGTAATAAAACAAAGAAAATAATAATTGCGAATACTAAATCTTCTTGTTTTCCTGTTGAAAATTTTCCTCCGAAAATTTCATAACTATAATAGGCTACTGCTCCGGCTAAAGCCATCCAAACTATACCTAAATATTTTTTTATTGCGTTCATAATTATATGTTTTTAGTCGTGAAGAGTATTAATTTTTCTGTCAATGTAAATCATTCCAATTACGAAACAAACTGCTGCAATTCCGATTGGATACCAAAGTCCTTCTAAATAGAATTCTGGATTTCCTGCATCTTTAGCCGAAGTTACGAAATATGTTGAAATGGCAGGTAAAAGTCCACCGAAAATACCATTTCCAACGTGATATGGTAACGACATTGAAGTGTAACGAATTTTTACTGGGAACATTTCTACTAAGAAAGCTGCGATTGGACCATAAACCATTGTTACAAAAATAACCTGAATAAACACTAAGAAAATTAACATCCAATTATCGCTACTATTAATTGATTTAGTAACTTTAGTTTCAATTTTATCTTTTCCTTTATCGTCAAGCATTATTTTTCCTGCTTCGAAGTGTTTGGTTTGAATTTCTTCTACAGCAGTTCCGTCGGTATATGTTTTTGTAGTTGTGTAGATAGAATCCATTTTTGTTGCATCAATTTCTTTTATTGATGAAACTACTTTAGTATTAGCTACAACTTCTGTTTTCAAAGTTAAATCTGTAGTTTTATACATTTGTTTGTAAATAGGTCTGTATAGTAAAATCGCAATTAACATTCCGCCCATCATGATGTATTTTCTACCCACTTTATCACTTAACCAACCGAAGAAAATAAAGAATGGTGTTCCTAAAATTAAGGCAACTCCTAGAAGCATATCCACTTGAGAAGAATCTACACTCATTACTGTTTTCAGGAAGTTCATGGCATAGAATTGACCTGTATACCAAACTACACCTTGTCCCATTGTAGCACCAAATAAAGCTAACAATACGAATTTTAAATTGTATTTGTTTCCGAAACTTTCTTTCAACGGATTTGTACTTGTTTTCCCTTCTTCTTTCGCTTTAGCAAAAACTGGCGATTCGTGCATATTTTTACGAATCATGTACGAAACTAAAACCATCAAAATAGAAACCCAAAACGGTACTCTCCAACCCCACTCATCAAAAGCTTCTTTTGATAAAGTACTTTTCGTAATTAAAATAACCATTAAAGAAATGAATAAACCAACAGTAGCCGTAGTTTGAATCCATGATGTCCAGTATCCTTTTTCACCAGCTGGTGCATGTTCTGCTACATAAGTTGCTGCTCCACCATATTCACCACCAAGCGCTAAACCTTGTAATAAACGAAGAATTAAGACTAATAAAGGCGCCATAAAACCAATCGTTTCATAACTTGGAATACAACCTATAAGAAAAGTGGCTCCACCCATTAAAAGTAGCGTTACCATGAATGTATATTTACGTCCAATAATATCTCCTAAGCGTCCGAAGAATAAAGCTCCGAAAGGACGAACTACGAAACCAGCAGCAAATGTTGCTAAGGTTGATAAGAAGGCTGCAGTTGGATTATCTGAAGGGAAAAATTTTGTTGAAATTACAACGGCTAAACTTCCAAAGATGTAGAAATCGTACCATTCAATCATTGTTCCCATTGAGGAAGCGGAAATAACTTTCCAAATTCCTGTTGTTTTTTTATCGCTCATATTATATAATTTATTAAGTTGGTTTATTAATTAGAAAGAATACACACATGAAACCATAAATCTCATATTTGAAACATCTTTTTTATTTAAATCGGCTGTTCCGTCGCCATTACTATTTAAATCACCCCAAGTTGCTCCTGTATATTCTATTTCTGGAGTTACTCTGAATTTATTTTGTTTGAAATCAACTCTACCGGCAATTCTCATTACTTGTTCTACTACTCTTGTTCCAGAAACGCCTCTAATATAATATTTTGCTGTTTCTCCAGCAGCTAAATTTCTAGAAGTTCCATCGTTAGTTGTCATACCAAAAAACAATCCTGGTGCTGTTTTTTTATTATTACTAGCGATATCAATCCAATAAGCAGTTGTTTTGTTTCCTTCATATTGTTCCGCTTGTCCTGTTGTTGAATAACCTGTAAAACCACCTAACATTACTAAATTAGACATGT
>JAUMDQ010000213.1:0-37673 GCA_032121715.1 Flavobacterium sp. | reverse complement strand
TATTTTATTGACCGATGGGGTGAATAATGTAGGAAGTTTAGATCCGATTTCGGCTGCTGAAATTGCTAAATCTTACGGAATTAAAGTTTATACAGTTGGAGTTGGAACGAACGGAATGGCGAATTTTCCTGTAGCCAAAGACGCTAACGGAAACATCGTTTTTCAACCACAAAAAGTTGAGATTGATGAAAAATTAATGCAAGAAATTGCGGCTACAACTAACGGAAAATATTTTAGAGCTACGGATAATAAGAAGTTAGAAGCGATTTACGATGAAATTGATAGATTGGAAAAATCTAAAATTACAGAAAACAGATTTATGATGTTTGATGAGCAATTTCGTCCTTGGTTGTTAATTGGTTTGTTTTTATTGGCCTTAGAAATGATTTTAAGCCGCACCATTTTTAAAAGTTTTATTTAATGTTTGAATTTGAAAACCCATATTATTTTATTTTGCTATTGCTTATTCCGATTGGTTTAGTAGCACAAAATAAGTATGTCAAATGGCAAACGGAAAAACAAGCTGAATTTGGAAATCATAAAGCGGTTGAAAAACTAATAGTAAATGTTTCAAACAACAAACAGCGATTGAAATTCACACTACAATTAATGGCGATTTTCTTCATTGTTTTAGCTTTGGTGAATCCGAAATTAGGTTCGAAATTAGAAACTGTAAATGCCAAAGGTGTGGAAATTGTTTTCGCTATTGATGTGTCGAAAAGCATGTTGTGTAAAGACGTTGCGCCAAATCGATTAGAAAAAACCAAACAAATTATCACACAAATTATCAATTCAATAGGTAGCGACAGAATCGGAATTGTAGCGTATGCAGGAAGTGCTTATCCCGTATTACCGATGACAACTGATTATGAATTGGCAAAAATGTTCACACAAAGTGTCAATACTGATTTAATTTCATCTCAAGGTACTGCTATTGAAGGCGCGGTTCAAACCAGTGTAGATTTCTTTGATAATCCGACTTCTGGAAAAGCGATTGTGCTGTTTTCCGACGGAGAAGATCATGAAAGTCCAAATTTTGATGTGTCGAAATTAACCAAAGATAAAAACGTAAAAATTATTACAGTCGGAATTGGAACTCCAAACGGCGGAAATATTGAATATGTGGACGAATTCGGATTTCAACAAGTTAAAAAAGACCAAAACGGACAAGTTGTAATTACGAAATTAAACGAAGAAGTGTTGCAAAAAATAGCTTCTGAATCTAAAGGAACTTATGTTTATGAAAACCAGATTTCAAAAGCAGTTTCAAGTATAAAAAGTGCTTTATCTAACGTGGAACAACAAGAATTTAAAGCACAACAATTGGCGCAAAAACAATCTCAATTTCAGTGGTTTTTAGGCATTGCCTTTTTGTTGTTGTTGCTTGATTTCTTTATGGTGAATCAGGATTTCAAAGGATTTCACGCTAAAAAATGGTTGACTTCTAAAAAGTTTAACTTGGTTTTAGTATTTCTTTTTGTTTCGGCAACTACTTTTGCACAAGAGAAAACCATGAATTCGCAGCAAAAAGAAAAGCAATTGCGCATCGTAAAATCTAAGGAAAAAGCACAAAAAGAAAAAGCAGAATATAATTTAGGTAATACGATTTACAAAAATAAAAAGTATAGTGAAGCCATTACGAATTTTAAAAACGCTTCTCAATTAGCAAAAACTGATGCTGAAAAACATAAAGCGTTTCACAATTTAGGAAATGCGTATATGCAAGATAAAAATTATAAATCGGCTGTAGAATCTTATAAAAATGCTTTAAAAGCGAATTCTAAAGATGAACAAACGAGATATAATTTAGCATTAGCTAAAGAAATGTTGAAAAAAAATCCGCCAAAACCGAAGCCTAAAAACAAGAATAAAGACAAAAAAGACGATAAGAAAAAGGATAACAAAGAAGGTAAGAATAAAGACAAAGAGAACAAAGACAAGCAGAATAAGGATAAAAAAGACAGCAAAGACAAAGAAAAAGACAAAGAACAACAAAAGAAACCAAGCGCTAACAAACAACGAATGGATAACATTTTAAAAGCAATTGGGAATGACGAAAAGAAAGTGCAAGAAAAAATAAACGCCAACAAAACAAAAACAAATACAAAAGTTACAGAAAAAGATTGGTAAAATGAATTTGATAATTAAAATAGTATTAACTTTTATTTTGCTTCCATTTTTAGCTTTAAGTCAAGTTAAATTAGAAGTGAAAATAGAGAAAACGAACCTAAAATTAGGGGAAGTTACTCAGGTTAATTATGTTTTTAATGAAGAAGGAAAAAACTTCGTACCACCAAGTTTTGCAGGCTTTAACAAAGGAGGTTCGTATGTTTCGTCTAACGAAGTTTATGATAATGGCGTGTATTCGATTCAGCAAGTTTATACATTTGTCATTCAAGCGGCTAAAGCTGGAAAAGTCACTATTTCACCTGCAAATATTAGGTTTGATGGAAAAGTATATGCTTCTAAACCTGTTATGGTTTCCGTTTCAAAAGATAAAGCTTCAGATGCGATTCAGAGAAATCAAAATCCAGTTGTAACTACACCTAAACCAAATGCTAACAATAAAACCATTGCCGGTGCGAATAATTTACTGTTTGTAGATGTAGAAGTGAACAAAACTTCGGCATTTGTAAATGAACCTGTTGAGGTATATTATCGCATTTATTTAGCGCCAAATTTGGATGTGGAATTGAATAAAAAAATTGCGACAAAATTCAATAATTTTTGGAGTCAAACCGAGGATGTGCAAGGTGGTTGGGAACGTTCTGTGGTAAATAATCGTGTATACAAATCGAAAATTTTCAAGAAAGCAATTTTGTATCCACAAAAAACGGGAAAACTTGAAATTACACCTATTATTCTAGATTTAAATATCAATTATCCAACGGGTGATTTTGATTTTTTTGGTGAACCTGAATATAACGTTGCGAGAAGAGAAGTTGTTTCTAATACCAAATATATTCAAGTAAATCCGTTACCTGAAAAAGGAAAACCGGAGAACTTTACAGGTGCTGTTGGGAAATTTGAATTTGATGTTAACGTTCAAAAAAGCGAATTAAAATCTGGAGAATCGTTACAATTAGATTTGATTGTTTCTGGAACTGGAAATTTAAAATTATTCGAAATCCCGAAACCTAGTTTACCATCTAATTTTGAAATTTTCGAACCGAAACATCAAGAATTTATCAGTGAAAACATGAAAGGAATTTCTGGAAAAATTATGGATAGTTATACCGTTATTCCTCAAGAAAAAGGAAATTTCAAATTAAAACCGCAACTGTTTTCTTTTTTCGATGTGCAATCGAGAACCTATAAAACGATTTCTTCTGATGCCATTGATTTGAATGTTTTACAAGGCGAAAATCAACCCAGTGTGACTGCTGTTTCAAAAGCAAAATCTGTTGTTAACGGAAAGAAGGAGCAAGCTAAGTCTAGTTTTGAATTTACATTTATGCATTTTATCGGCGCAGTTTCCTTAACTGGATTAGCGTTGTTGTTTTTTGCTTTAAAAAGAAATAAAAAACCTATTGAAGAAGAAGTGGTAACCAAAGTAATACCTATCAAAAAGGAGTTTTCGGTAAACGAAATTCAGGATTTTATTGCAAATAAAGAATTGTTTTACCAGAAGATGGAAGTGAAAATTGCGGAGTTTTTAGAACATAAATTTTCATTAGAAAAAGCCGATTTCAACAAAGAAAATATCATACAAAAGTTTCAAGAAAACAATATTTCTCAAGAAAACACAAATGATTTCATAGTTTTGCTACAAAACTGTGAAAAAGCAAGATACATGCCAACAACCGACGCTAATATGCAATTGGATTTTGAAAAATTACAACAATTAGTCAAAGTTATTGGTGTATAAACTCAATAAAATTCAGATATTTACGTTTATTGTATATTTGTAGTTCCAAAGATTTTTAATTTATGAGAAAAATATTTCCGTTTTTGTTTTTAAGCTTCACGCTATTTTCTTTTTCACAACAGAAATTATGGAAAGGGTATTTTTCGTTTAATGAAATTACAGATGTTTGTATTTCCGAGAGTAAAGTACATTCTAGTACCAAAAATGCTGTTTTCAACAAAGACATTTCTACAAATATATTGACCACTTTCACTTCCGTAAATGATGTCAAACCCGATGAAGTTACAGCCATTATTCAAACATCAAACAATTATACGTTAGTTGGAAATAAAAACGGTTTAATTATTCTGATCAAACCAGACGGAAGTACTTTAAATAAAGTAGATATTATTACTGATGTTCCAGTTCCAGCAAATAGTAAAAAAATTAATGATTTTTATGAATACGATGGAAAAGTGTACGTGTCTACACAATACGGAATTACCGTTATCAAATTATCAAATTTCGAGATAGAAAGTAATTTTTATATTGGAACTTCTGGTGAGTTTTTAGATGTTTTACAAACAACTGTTCATAATGGCGAAATTTTTGCCGTAACTCGAACTCAAGGCATTAAAAAGGCGCTTTTAACGAACCCTTTTTTATATGATTTTTCACAATGGTCGGTTTTTAATAGTAGTTTTTGGTTAAGTATAGCTACATTCAACAATCAATTAGTAGCTATGAATACAGATGGGTACACCTATAAATTTGTAGGAAGTGTACCTCAAATATTTTCCAATCAAGTGGCTTCGGGATTAAAATTAAGAACAGATTCGGTTTATTTAACTATTAGCCACCAGTCGCAAATTTTGGTGTACAATCAAAGCTTATCTTTGGTTAGCATTGTGTATCAAATTCCAGATTATCCAGATACTTTTACTTGTGCCATTACTAAAAATGATAAATTATATATCGGTACGAAAAAAAACGGTTTTTTTGAAACTACAGTAATAAATCCTACCGTTTTTACAAACATTTCGCCAAACGGACCTATTGAAGATTATGCGTTTAAAGTCAAAAAAACAACTAACGATTTATGGCTAACACATGGAAGTTACGACAGAACGTATAATCCAGACATGAAACTTCAAGGCATTAGTATTTTTAATAAGAATTCAGGTTGGACTAAAATCCCATCTTCAGATTTGTTTGGTGCCGTTTCTTTAGGTGCCATTACAGAAAACCCAAGAAATGCTGCTGATGTTTTTGTGTGTTCGGGTCATGATGGACTTTTAAGATTTACCAATAAAACAGATTTACAAATTTACGACGAAACAAATAATTTAGAGTCGGTTGGTGGGTTTCCAGGTTATATTTCTGTAAGAATTAATGGTCTAAAACATGATAAAGATGGTGGGTTGTGGGTAACAAATGCTTTTGTAAACAATGGATTAAAAGTTTTAAAAAGCAACAACACTTGGCAATCTTATAATTTAAGTACGGTTTTACAAAATACTACGAACGAACGATATGGAAATTTAGATATCGATAAAAACGGAACAAAATGGGTAGCAACCTTCTCAAATGGTTTTTATGGTTTTAATGAAAATTACAGCAACAAGTTTATAGTTGTGAATGAAGAAAACGGTAATTTACCAAGTAACGATGTGCGTTGTGTAGCGGTTGATAACAGAAATCAATTGTGGATTGGCACATTTAAAGGCTTACGAATTTTAAATAGTATAGATAGATTTGTTTCGGAAAGCGAACTTACAACGACTAATATTGTCATTCAAGAAGGTGATTTGGCTCAAGAGTTGTTTTATCAACAAGTAATTCAAGATATTAAAGTCGATGGTTCCAACAATAAATGGGTTTCTATAGCTGATGCCGGTGTGTTTCAAGTGAGTCCAAACGGGCAAACCACTTTGCGAAGATTTACGAAAGAAAACTCACCATTGCCAAGTAATAATGTGTTTGATATTGATATTGATGAGGTTACTGGTGAAGTGTTTTTCGCTACAGATAAAGGTTTGGTTTCTTTTTTAGGGACTTCTACAAAAGGAGATGATAATTTAGAGAATGTGTATGCTTATCCAAATCCAGTGCGACCAGGATATTCGGGAACCGTAAAAATTTCTGGATTGATGGATAAAGTCAATCTTAAAATTACAGACATTGAAGGAAATTTAGTTTTTGAAACCACTTCTTCTGGTGGAACTGTAGAATGGGACACTACAGCTTTTGGGAAATATAAAGTGGCTTCAGGAGTTTATATGGTTTTTGTCTCTTCAGATGACGCTGCAGAAACTACGGTGAAAAAAATAATGGTGGTTAGATAATGCAAATTAAAACCCAAGCGATTGTTTTAAGTGCTATTAAATTCCAAGAAAAAAGTTTAATTGTAAAATGCTTTACCCAATCTGATGGGTTGAAATCGTATTTTATTCCAAGTGCTTTTTCTTCTAAAAAATCCAATCAAAAAATCGCTTATTTTCAGCCTTTGAATATTCTAGAAATAGAAGCCAATCATAAAAATAAAGGCACGTTAGAGCATTTTAAAGAAGTTAAACTCGCCTATACCTATCAAAATATTCATACAGATATTGTAAAAAGCTCCATGGTTCTTTTTTTGTCGGAAGTCTTACACAATAGTATTTTTGAAGAAGAGAAAAACGAGGATCTTTTCGCTTACATAGAAACTTCTTTGATGTGGTTAGATACACATGATACTATTTCTAACTTTCACCTTATTTTTCTATTACAACTCACGAAGTTTTTAGGTTTCTATCCTCAAATGCAAGAAACAGAAGCGGCTTATTTTGAAATGATTGATGGCGTTTTTTCGCCATTTCAAGGCACTAGTTGTTTAAACGAACACGAAACCCAACTTTTAAAAAAATTGATTCAATTAAGATTTGAAGACACCCAAAAAAACTTCCACAAAGAAGAAAGACAAGTGTTGCTAAAAATCATTTTAGAATACTATTCCATTCATTTACAGGGTTTTAAAAAACCAAATTCTTTAGAAGTTTTAAAAGAAATTTTCAGCTAAATACTTCGTAATAACAAAATCATATTTCTAAAAAAAACCCATAAAGTTTAAATAAAAATCATATTTATATGTTTTTTTGTGAAATAAACTTAAACAAACTAATTTTTTATTGATAAATTAAAAAAAAGAAGTAACTTTATTTCAAAGTTTAAACAATGATTTTTTTTGTTTAAAAACCCCCACTTTTCTTCATACTAATAAACAATTTACTTAGCTTATGAAAAAAATCTACTTCTTTTTGTTCGTGTTTGTCACTAGTTACAATTATGCTCAAACTCCAGTTACAAGTGGTCCAAATTGGTCGGTCACTAATTTAACTCCAAACAATGCTTTAAATTTCCCAACGGAAATCACCTATGGACCAGATGGTTTCTTATGGATTACTGAAAGAGTAGGAAAGAAAATGGTTCGAGTAAATAAAACAACTGGCGCGATTTCAACCATGATAGATTTGTCTGCACAAGTATATCAAACCGCAGGTCAAGACGGACTTTTAGGTTTTGCCATTCATCCAGCGCTTTATTCCAATATTGCAACAACCACTAACAATTATGTTTTTATTGCTTATACCTATAATAGTAGCGGAAGAAAATTAAGAATTTCCCGATTTACATTTAACAATGCGACTAAAACATTAGGAAGTGAATTAACGCTTTTGCAAGGAATGCCTGCGAGTAACGACCATAATTCTGGAAGATTAATTTTTGGACCCGATGTAAAACTATATTACACTTTTGGTGATCAAGGAAGTAATCAATTTGCCAATGCTTGTTTGCCAATTTTAGCTCAAAATTTACCGACATCTACTTCTGATTATGCCAATTATCCAGGTAAAATTTTAAGAATAAATACTGACGGAACAATCCCAACAGACAATCCAACTTTAGCTGGAATTAAAAGTCATGTGTATACTTACGGTCATAGAAATCCTCAAGGTTTAGTTTTTGCACAAGACGGAACTTTGTTTTCTTCAGAACACGGCGCTAAAGTAGATGATGAATTAAATAAAATTATTCCAGCAAGAAATTACGGTTGGCCACAATTAGCAGGGTATTATGATAATATGGCTTATGCCTATTGCAATTGGTCTTCTGCAGCCGTTTGTGATTCGGGCGCTTTTTCAGATAATGGTTGTGCGGCAGGTGTAACACCAATTACCGAGTATCAGTCGTATCCTAATGGAACTCCAGCTAACTTTATGCCTCCAATTGGAACCTATAATAGTACAACAAGTACCAATCCTTTAGGTGGTTTTCTAACTTGGCCTACTGTAGCACCTGCAAGTATTGATATTTATGAATTAAATAAAATTCCAAATTGGGGAAAATCGCTGTTAATTCCAACTTTAAAAAAAGGAACGATTTATCGAGCAAAATTAGCTCCAGATGGCAATTCAATTGTTGGAGATACGTACGAAATTTTTCACTCTTCAAATGATAGATACCGAGATGTGGCTCTTGATCCAGATGGGGTTACTTTTTATGCGATAACAGATAATTCTGGGAGTACTTCCGGGCCTTCTGGTTCAACAGCAGTAACTATTGTAAATCCGGGAGTTATTGTGAAAATTCAATATACGGGTCCAACAGTTGCAAGTCCACCAATAGCAAATTGTCAAAATGTAAATGCGGTTTTAGATGTAAATGGTTCGGTGACGATTTTAGCAAGTCAAGTCAATAATAATTCAACTGATGACGGTACAATTGTTTCGTACACATTAGATAAAAGCACGTTTAATTGTACTCATGTTGGCACGCCACAAACCGTTTATTTAACAGTGGTAGACAATCAAGGTGGAGAAAGTTGTTGTTCGGCGACAGTTACCGTTAATAATAATCCAGCTTTTATTGTTCCAACAGGATTGGCAGTTCCAAGCGTAACGAATACTACCGCAATTTTACAATGGAACAATCCTAATTTAGCAACGGTAGAAATTAGATACAGAGTAATTGGGTCCTTAAATTGGACACATGTTACAAGTCTTTCTAATACTATTGTTATTACAGATTTGTTATCAGGTACCAATTATGAAACACAAATTAGAAGAGTGTGTTTGGAAAATGTTTCTTTGTATTCAACTCTTGTAAATTTTACAACACCTTCTAATTCTTATTGTACAGTGAGTGGGATTGTTTCTGCAGGACATAATTATATTTCTAATGTTCAGTTAAATACAATTAATAATCCATCTGGAAATAATTCGTATACTGATTACACGGCAACGTTATCCACGACTCTTTCCGCAGGAACTTCGTATACCCTTACTTTTACAAAGCCATCTATAGGAACTGCAGCAAGAACTTGTGGTTTTTCCGTTTGGATAGATTATAATAGAGATGGTGATTTTTCAGATTCTGGCGAAAGAGTTGCGTTTACTTCCTCTTTAATAACAGCAATTGCTACAACTTGTGTCTTAAATTTTACAGTTCCAAACACAATAACTATTGGTACAACTAGAATGCGAGTGGAATGTATGCAAACAGGAACTCCAACTGTATTTTGTGGCGCAATTCATGCTTCAAATCCTTCGGAGGCGGAAGATTATACAATTGATTTGGTTTTACCTTGCGGAAATTTATCTACAACTTGGAACGGAACTTCTTGGAGTAACGGACAGCCATCAAGTAATAAAGAAGTCAATTTCACAGGAGGTTATTTATCTGATGGAATTGTAGAAGCATGTCGTGTCAACGTAACTGGAACTGCCAATGTAGTTTTCAGAACCAATCACACATTGGAAGTTGCTAATGCAGTTGTTGTTGCACCGGGCGCGAGTTTAACATTTGAAAACAACGCGAGTTTACTACAAATTAATTCCAGTGCCAATACAGGAAATATTAAAGTGAAGAGAAATTCTACACCTCAAATATTACAGGATTATACAGCATGGTCTTCACCAGTTATTGCGCAACAATTATTAGCGTTTTCGCCAAATACTTTACCAACTCGATTTTATCAGTATCTTTCAACAGGTTCAACAACTGCTACAGCCTATCAATCAGTTACGCCAACTAATAATTTTGCACAAGGAAAAGGTTATATGATTCGTGTAGATAATAATTGGTCACCTATAATTCCAGCTGTTTTTAACGGAGAGTTTAATGGTGTTCCGTTTAATGGGAATGTCTCACAAACACTTGGTATAGGTTACAATTTATTAGGAAATCCCTATCCATCACCTTTAAATGCGAGAACGTTTTTAGCGGATAATTCAATTGTAAATACATTGTATTATTGGACACATAAAGTTGCTGCGGTTGCAGGTTCTTATCCTGTTAATAATTATGCGGCTTTTACTACTTTAGGCGGAGTTGCTTCGGCGGCTGGCGGAGAATTGCCTTCAGATTACATTCAAGTCGGACAAGGGTTTTTTGTTAATACAGCTATTGGTGGAACAGCAAATTTTAATAATAATCAGCGTAGTTTTGGTTCTGCAAGTCCGCAATTTTTTAGAACCACTTTAACAGAAGAAAAGCATCGGATTTGGTTAAATTTAAACGATGCCAACAACAGTTACAATCAAATTTTATTAGGTTATACTAGTGGTGCATCTAATACTATTGATATTTCAGACGGATTGGTTTTGAATGATTCACAGTCGTTATTATATAATTTTATTAATAATGAAAAATATGTAATTCAAGGTCGCGAATTACCTTTTGTAGACTCAGATGTCGTTCCGTTAGGTTTGAAAATAAATCAACATGGAACATATACCATTTCATTTGAAAAAGCAGATGGTTTATTCGTAAGTCAAAATATATATCTAAAAGACAACTATGCGTTTACGATTCACGATATAAAACAAAGTCCGTATAATTTTACTTCTCAAATAGGTGATTTCGTTGATAGATTTCAGTTAGTTTATAAAAATGATTTATTATCAATTGAAGAGGAAAGTACCCTTTTGGTTTATTCTGATTCAAATGAAACAGTAATAACATCTTCGAATGAAAACATTAAGGAAATAGTAGTTTATGATGTTTTAGGAAGAAAACTATATGATTTTCAAAACATAAATTTAAATACTTTTCGAACAAATAAATTATCGAATCAAACACAAACCATGTTAATAAAGGTGTTTTTGAGTTCTGGTAAAATTCTTTCTAAAAAACATATTCAATAATTTTTGACACCCAACTTTAATTGGGTGTTTTTTTTATGTTAAAATACTGAAAAACAATACGCTGTGTGTTTTTTATCGATTTTTATTTACATCTTATCAATAAATGTTGGTTTTTAACTATTTTAAACGCTTTGTATCGTTTAATTAATACTTTTTTAACAAAATATAATTAATTTCATATTATAAATGTTAAAAAATAAAGATTATGATAAAAAAATACAAATTGACAGCCCGCATCATTCTATTACTTATCGTACAATTTAATTATGCACAAGTTGGTATTGGAACTACTAATCCTCAAGCAACTTTACATGTACAGGGAAACTTACGTGTAACAAATACTAACAACACAACTACTTCAGACCATATACTGGGAAATTGCGCTCAAGGCGATGTCACCTCAATAAAAGTTGGTGAAGGATTGTTGTTAAAAGACAATGAGCTAACTGCTTCAGGTACAGGTTCTCCAACAAAGTATAGAATTGCAAACATTCCAATCACAACAACTGCTCCAAACCAAAATTTTGACAATGTGAATCTTGACTTAAGTGGAGCGAATTTAGACATTGTTATTTTTAGAATGGGTCCAGCTCATAACTATACCATTTCTGGAATTACAGGAGGAACTGATGGAAGACATTTAATAATTTATAATTCCACAGCTGTCAATCTTACCATTAACAGTATGAGCTCCTCTATACCTGCAAATAATATTGATACTTTAGGATCTGCAACTGCAACTTCAGGTGTAGGAACAATTGAGTTAGTTTATGATGGAACTTTAGCGAAATGGATTGTAATTAATATCAGAAATTAAAATGAAAATAGTCAAGAAGAAATATTTTATTGAACAAATTTTTTAAAAACCATTACTTACAACATAAAGTGATGGTTTTTTTATTGCGATATAAGTAACTTTTGCCTTTTTACTTTTGCCTTTTTACTTATTATCATTACTTTCGCAGATTGATTTTAGAAAGCGACAAAATGAGCACAAAATTTACTGAATACAAAGGACTTGACTTGCCAACAGTAGCATCAGAAGTTCTTGATTTTTGGAAAAAAAACAACATCTTTGAAAAAAGTGTAACCACTCGTGAAGGAAACCAACCCTATGTGTTTTTTGAAGGACCACCTTCGGCAAACGGATTACCTGGAATTCACCACGTGATGGCGCGTGCGATTAAAGATATTTTTTGTCGTTATAAAACTCAAAAAGGATTCCAAGTTAAACGTAAAGCAGGTTGGGATACGCACGGTTTACCTGTAGAATTAGGTACCGAAAAAGAATTAGGCATCACCAAAGAAGATATCGGAAAAACCATTTCCATCACAGAATATAACGAAGCGTGTAAAAAAACCGTTATGCGTTATACTGACGTGTGGAATGACTTGACCGAAAAAATGGGGTATTGGGTAGATATGGAAGATCCATATGTGACTTATAAATCTAAATACATGGAATCGGTTTGGTGGTTGTTAAAACAAATTTATAATAAAGATTTGTTGTACAAAGGCTATACTATTCAACCATACTCGCCAAAAGCCGGAACAGGTTTGTCTTCTCACGAAGTAAATCAACCAGGTTCATATCGTGATGTGACAGATACGACAGTTGTAGCGCAATTCAAAAGTCTTTCAAGAGATGAAGCTGGTGCTAACGAAGTTGAAAGAGCATTTCATCTAGATAAGAATAGTATTGGATATGATAATGATTTTTATTTTCTTGCTTGGACGACTACACCTTGGACATTGCCAAGTAATACTGCTTTAACGGTTGGTCCAAAAATAGATTATGTTTTAGTTGAAACGTTTAATCAATATACTTTCCGACCAGTAAAAGTAATTTTAGCGAAGAATT
This sequence comes from Flavobacterium sp., assembly GCA_032121715.1. Classification (GTDB taxonomy): domain Bacteria; phylum Bacteroidota; class Bacteroidia; order Flavobacteriales; family Flavobacteriaceae; genus Flavobacterium. The sequence continues at coordinate 24,781 of JAUMDQ010000213.1, read as the reverse complement.
TAGTTGGAAAACAATTTGGAAAAGGATTTTTTGCTTCAACTGAAGCTGCCGATTTCGAAAATTTCAAAGAAGGTGATAAAAATATTCCATACCAAATCGTAGCCGAATGTAAAGGTGCAGATTTAGTCGGAATTCGTTACGAACAATTAATGCCATTAGCCTTACCATACCAAAATCCAGAAAATGCGTTTAGAGTAATTTCTGGAGATTTCGTTACAACGGAAGATGGAACTGGAATTGTTCATACCGCACCAACTTTCGGAGCTGATGATGCGAAAGTAGCCAAAGAAGCTACACCAGAAGTACCGCCAATGTTGGTTTTAGACGAAAATGGAAACGCCGTTCCTTTAGTAGATTTACAAGGAAAATTCATCCAAAATTTAGGTGAATATTCTGGAAAATACGTGAAGAACGAATATTATAACGATGGTGAAGCACCAGAACGTTCTGCAGATGTAGAAATCGCTATCCAATTAAAAGAAGAAAATAAAGCCTTTAAGGTGGAGAAATATGTGCACAGTTATCCGCATTGTTGGAGAACAGACAAACCTATTTTATATTATCCTTTAGATTCTTGGTTCATTAAAGTAACTGAGGTGAAAGATAGAATGTTCGATTTAAACGAAACTATCAACTGGAAGCCAAAAGCAACGGGTGAAGGTCGTTTCGGAAATTGGTTGAAAAACGCTAACGATTGGAATTTATCTCGTTCAAGATATTGGGGAATTCCTTTGCCTTTATGGAGAAATGAAGAAGGAACTGAAACTATCTGTGTAGGTTCTGTAGAAGAATTATATAACGAAATTGAAAAGTCAATTGCAGCTGGTTTCATGACTGAAAATCCATTCAAAGGATTCGAAATCGGAAACATGGCAGAAACAAATTACGATTTAGTTGATTTACATAAAAATGTCGTTGATGAAATTGTATTAGTTTCAGCATCAGGCAAACCAATGAACCGTGAAAGCGATTTAATTGATGTTTGGTTCGATTCAGGTTCTATGCCTTATGCACAATGGCATTATCCTTTCGAAAATAAAGATAAAATTGACGAAAATAAAGATTTTCCTGCTGATTTCATTGCAGAAGGAGTAGACCAAACTCGTGGTTGGTTTTATACGTTACACGCTATTTCGACTTTAGTTTTCGATAAAGTTGCCTATAAAAATGTAGTTTCTAATGGTTTAGTATTAGATAAAAATGGACAAAAGATGTCGAAACGATTAGGTAATGCTGCCGATCCGTTTGAGACTTTGTCTGAATATGGTCCAGATGCCACACGTTGGTACATGATTTCAAATGCCAATCCGTGGGACAATTTAAAATTCGATTTAGAAGGAATTGCTGAGGTTCGTAGAAAATTCTTCGGAACTTTGTATAACACATACTCTTTCTTTGGTTTATATGCGAATATTGACGGATTTACTTATAGTGAAGCGGAAGTTCCATTAGAAGAAAGACCAGAAATTGACCGTTGGATTTTATCGGAATTACACACACTTATTCAAGTTGTTGATGAAGCTTATGCCGACTATGAACCAACTCGTGCTACAAGAGCCATTTCCGACTTCGTACAAGAGAATTTAAGTAACTGGTACGTGCGTTTATGTCGCCGTAGATTCTGGAAAGGTGAGTACGCGCAAGACAAAATTGCGGCTTATCAGACGCTTTATACGTGTTTAGAAACAGTTGCTAAATTATCAGCACCGGTTGCACCATTCTTTATGGATAGACTATATAAAGACTTGAATGCCACTACTAACAAGGAAAGTTTTGAAAGTATTCACTTGGCAAACTTCCCTATTTCGGTTGAAAACTTTGTTGATAAATCACTAGAAAGTAGAATGCAGAAGGCGCAAACGATTTCGTCATTGGTTTTATCATTGCGTAAGAAAGAGATGATTAAAGTACGACAACCATTACAAAGAGTAATGATTCCAGTGCTTGACGAAGCTTTCAAAGCAGAAATTTTAGCTATTGAAGACTTAATTAAAGCGGAAGTTAACGTAAAAGAAATAGAATTATTAGAAGATGCTTCAGGAGTTTTAGTGAAGCAAATTAAGCCAAATTTTAAGGCTTTGGGACCCCGTTTCGGTAAAGATATGGGCTTGATAGCCAAAGAGATACAGGCTTTTTCGCAAGAACAGATAAATGAATTAGATAAAACAGGCGAAATAACAATTGTTAGTTCAGAAAAAAGTATTACTTTAACAATCGAAGATGTAGAGATTTCGTCTCAAGATATCCCAGGTTGGTTAGTAGCCAATTCGAATGGAATTACAGTTGCATTAGATATTACAATTTCTGATGAATTACGTAAAGAAGGGATAGCGAGAGAGTTAGTCAACAGAATTCAAAATATCCGTAAGGATTCTGGTTTTGAAGTTACAGATAAAATTAAAGTTCAAATTCAAAATAATGAAATTATTGAACAAGCGGTTGCCGCAAATGAATCGTACATAAAATCAGAAACACTTACAAATGAACTAATTTTTGTATCAGAAATCAATAATGGTACGGAAATTGAGTTCGATGAGCTAAAAACAATAATATTAATTTCAAAATAAGAAATTATGGTAGATGAAAAAATAAGATTCTCAGATGCAGAATTAGCAGAATTCAAAGAATTAATTAATTCGAAATTAGACAAAGCTAAAAACGATTTAGATCTAATAAAGAGTGCTTATTTAAATGATTCCAATAATGGAACTGATGATACTTCGCCTACATTTAAAGCTTTCGAAGAAGGAAGTGAAACAATGAGTAAAGAAGCGAATTCGCAATTAGCTATTCGTCAGGAAAAATTCATTCGTGATTTAAAAAACGCGTTGATACGTATTGAAAACAAAACGTATGGCTTATGTAAAGTAACAGGAAAATTAATCAACAAAGAAAGATTAAAAATTGTTCCTCACGCCACTATGAGCATTGAAGCCAAAAACTTACAGCGTTAAAAAACGTTAATAAATATATAAACGCTCCTTATGGAGCGTTTTTTATTACTTTAAATTGCTATTTTTGTAAAAAATTAAAAAATGAACATTAAAAAAGCCTACATCTTTGTATTTATTATACTTCTAATTGATCAAATTTCTAAAGTCTATGTCAAAACAAATTTCATTTTAAATGAACATATTGATGTTTTTGGAAAAGAAGGACATGCATGGTTTAAAATTTTATTTGTAGAAAATGAAGGTATGGCTTGGGGTGCTCAAATTCCTGGTGATTACGGAAAATTGTTTTTAACGATCTTTAGAATTTTTGCTGTTGGTGGAATTTCTTGGTGGTTGTATGATTCTATTAGAAAAGGCTTATCGAATTATTTAGTTATCGCCATTACTTTAATTTTAGCAGGAGCTATTGGAAATATTATTGATTCGGTTTTTTATGGTGTACTTTTTAATGATAGCAACAGTCAAGTAGCAACTATTTTTTCTAACGAGCCTTACGGGACTTGGTTTCACGGTGAAGTAGTAGATATGTTTTATTTTCCCATAATTAAAGATGCGCTTATGCCAGAATGGGTGCCGTTTATTGGTGGAAAACCCTTTACTTTTTTCAACGCCATTTTTAACGTAGCCGATGTGGCCATTTCAACAGGATTTGGAATTTTAATCGTGTTTAACAAAAGATGTTTTAAAGAAGCATAAAACATAATTTTCTGTTATTTTAATTCTTGTTTATAACAATTTTAAATAATCATATCGTAAATTTGCCACAAATAGTTATGATATGTTCGATGTTCAGAAAATAAGAGCACAATTTCCAATATTGTCCCAAACCGTAAACGGAAAACCATTAGTGTATTTTGATAACGGCGCGACTTCGCAAAAACCTCAAGTAGTAATTGATAGTATTGTTGATTATTATTCTAAATACAACGCTAATATTCATCGTGGAGTTCACACCTTGAGCCAATTAGCCACGGATGCGTATGAACAAGCACGATTCAAAATTCAAAATCATTTTAATGCGAAACAGGCTTATGAAATCATTTTTACTTCAGGAACTACTGAAAGTATCAATTTAGTAGCCAATGGTTTTGCTTCGTTACTACAAAAAGACGATGAAATTATCGTTTCAGCATTAGAACATCACAGTAATATTGTGCCGTGGCAAATGTTATGCGAACACACAGGTGCTGTTTTAAAAGTTATTCCAATGAATATTCATGGCGAATTAATCATGTCAGAATACGATAAATTACTTTCAAGCAAAACCAAATTAGTATGTTGTAATCACATTTCAAATGCGTTAGGTGTTTTAAATCCGATTGAAGAAATTATTCAAAAAGCACATGCCGTTGGTGCAGCTGTCTTAATTGATGGCGCACAATCTTGTCCGCATATTAAACCTGATGTTCAAGCTTTGGATGTTGATTTTTATGTGACTTCTGCACACAAAATGTGTGGTCCAACCGGAGTCGGAATGTTATATGGAAAAGAAGAATGGTTACGAAAATTACCACCCTACAAAGGCGGTGGAGAAATGATTGCCACCGTGACTTTCGAAAAAACCACGTATGCCGATTTGCCTCATAAATTCGAAGCTGGAACACCAAACATTTGCGGTGGAATTGCTTTTGGAGCTGCAATTGACTACATGAATGATGTTGGTTTTGATAATATCGCCAAACATGAACATGAATTATTGGTGTATGGAACACAAAGATTACAAGAAATAGAAGGTGTAACGATTTATGGTCCAACGGATTTGAATAAAAAAGCTTCTGTGATTTCTTTCAATATCGAAAACATTCATCCGTATGACATTGGCACGATTATAGATAAATTAGGTATAGCGGTGCGTACCGGACATCATTGTGCGCAACCTATAATGGACTTTTTCAAAATTCCAGGTACGATAAGAGCCAGTTTTGCCTTTTATAATACTAAAGAAGAAATTGATATATTTGTAGAAGCCGTTAAAAAAGCTAAAATGATGTTATCTTAAACCTTACTACTATGAAAGCAATTACAATATTAGCAACCATCGCAATTACAATTACGAGTTGCAACTGTCAAAAAAAAGCAACGGATTCTAATGTTGTAGCGAATAGTCCAGCTGTAAAAGATGCGATTATCAATAATAAAACTCAAAGTACTGTGCCAACAATCTATTACGATGCAACATCAAGAGGTTTTTTTATAGCTCTAAAAGTAGAAAATCAGACACTTTATATTTCTAAAAATAGAGATTTTAAGGAATACGATGAGAAAATTGCTATTTCTGATGCAGACTGGAAAGAAATTTCAGCTTTAGCTAATGCAGTTGAGTTAGAGAAAGTAAAAGACATGAAATGGCCAACAGAAAAAAGATATTATGACGGAGCTGCTCATGCGAATATTACTTTCGAATCGAAAGGTGTGAAATATCCAGCGAATGGTTTTGATCACGGTTTTCCTCCGGCAGAAGTAGAAAAATTAGTAAATACAATTACAAAATTAGCAGAAACAAAAAAATGATTATAAAAGACATACAAAACGAGATAGTTGACGAATTTTCTATGTTCGACGATTGGATGGAACGTTATGAATACATTATCGAATTAGGAAAAGGTTTACCCATAATTGAAGAGCAATACAAAACAGAAGATAATATCATTAAAGGGTGTCAATCTAAAGTTTGGGTTCATGCCGAAGAAAAAGACGGAAAAGTAGTTTTTTCAGCAGATAGTGATGCTATTTTAACCAAAGGAATTATTGCCATATTAATTCGTGCTTTTTCAAATCAAACGCCTGCTGCAATTTTAGAAGCAAATACCGATTTTGTGGACGAAATTGGCTTAAAAGAACATCTTTCCGCTACTCGTGCTAACGGTTTAGTTTCGATGATTAAAAAGATAAAAATGTATGCTTTGGCATTCGAAGCAAGAAATTAATAAATTAAAACAACAAACCACTTTGTGCCTTCGCGCTTTTGTGGCAAAACACAATAAAAATGGAAGAATTTAAAGACGAAATAAATTTAGGCGAAAGCGTTGTAACAGCATTAAAAGGGATCTATGATCCAGAAATCCCCGTAGATATTTACGAACTAGGTTTAATTTATGATGTCATGATTAACGAAGACAATGAAGTTAAAATTTTAATGACATTAACTTCGCCAAATTGTCCGGTTGCCGAATCTTTACCAAAAGAAGTAGAAGAGAAGGTTCAAAAAATTGATACGATTAAATCTTGTGAAGTAGAAATTACTTTTGATCCACCATGGAGCAAAGATTTAATGAGCGAAGAAGCCAAATTAGAATTAGGAATGCTTTAATTAAGTTCTAATTTATGGACGAAATAGTAAATAAAGTAGCCAACAGTAAGTTAATAGTTTTCGATTTAGAAGATTATTATCCAGATGATCATGTGATTGCATTAGACATTTCGCAATGGTTGTTTGGTGGTTTTATTTTAAAAGAAACAGAATTTAGAGAACAATTGAAAAACACAGATTGGTCTTTGTATGAAGATAAATACGTGGCGTTATTTTGTTCAGAAGATGCTATTTTACCAGCTTGGGCTTATACATTAGTCGCTGTTCATTTGGCGCCTTTTGCTTTAAAAGTAATTCAAGGCGATAAGAAAATGGCGGTTATCGATTGGTATCAAGACATTTTAAACAAATTAGATTACACAGAATTTTTTGAGAAACCTTTAATTTTAAAAGGGTGTTCGAAAAAAGAAGTACCAAACGAGGTGTATACTTTAGCTATTCAAAAATTAATGAAAGTATCTAAAAGTATTATGTTTGGCGAAGCCTGTTCAGCCGTTCCGTTATTCAAGAAGAAATAATTCGAAAATAGAATTCATAAAAAAACCAGTCAAGTATACTATTTGACTGGTTTTTTATTTTATTCGATGTCTTCATTTTCGTCATCATCGTCATCATTTTCAATAACATCTTTATAGTCTGGATATAAAAACTTATTATAAGGAAAACGACTGATGTGAATTTCTCTTACCGCGTTGTAAAGTTTTTCTCTAAACGCTTCAAAGTTTTGTTTTTCTGTTGCCGAAATAAAAAGCGTATGGTTTTCTCCTAAATTACTCATCCACGTTTTTTCCCAATCTTGAAGCGAGAAGTTTTTAGTTGTTTTTTCAACCGTTTCGTCGTTTTCATCAATCTTTACATACTTGTACGCATCAATCTTGTTGAAAACCATTATCGTTGGTTTATCGGCACTTTTTATGTCTAATAAAATCTTGTTTACTGCTGCAATATGATCTTCAAATTCTGGATGAGAAATATCAACTACGTGCAATAACAAATCGGCTTCTCTAACTTCGTCTAACGTACTTTTGAACGAATCGACTAATTGCGTAGGTAGTTTTCTAATGAAACCAACCGTATCAGAAAGTAAGAAAGGCAAGTTTTTAATTACCGTTTTTCTAACTGTAGTATCTAAAGTTGCAAACAATTTATTTTCAACAAATACTTCACTTTTTCCAACGGCATTCATTAAAGTCGATTTTCCAACATTCGTATAGCCGACTAAAGCTACACGAACCATCGCACCACGATTGCCTCGTTGCGTCGACATTTGTTTATCGATAACCTTTATTTTTTCTTTCAATAACGAAATTCGATCACGTACAATACGTCTGTCTGTTTCAATTTCCGTTTCTCCAGGTCCACGCATTCCAATTCCACCTCGTTGACGTTCTAAGTGCGTCCACATTCCCGTTAATCGAGGTAATAAATAAATACATTGCGCCAATTCTACTTGCGTTCTGGCGTATGAAGTTTCAGCACGTTGTGCAAAAATATCTAAGATTAAATTGGTTCGGTCTAAAACCTTACAATCTAATTCTCTTGTTATGTTTTTCTGTTGAGAAGGCGTTAATTCGTCATCAAAAATCACCGAATTGATATCGTGTTCTTTGATGTAAGTTTTTATTTCTTCTAATTTTCCTGTTCCAACGAACGTTTTTGGATGTGGTTTATCTGTTTTCTGTGAAAATCGTTTCACCACTTCACCACCAGCTGTAAAGGTTAAAAATTCTAACTCGTCTAAATACTCGTTTAATTTTTCTTCACTTTGGTTTTGTGTAATTAAGCCCACAATGGCGGTTTTTTCGAAATTATGTTTTTCTACTTCTAGCATACTTACAAAAATAATGCATTAATAATCAATATGTGACAAATAGAAAGTTTAATTCTCGTTTTTATGATAATCAGAGGTGTAAAATAATTTCACACTCGGATATTTTTGTTGAGTCATTTGAATCGAAAATTCACTATCTGCTAAAAACACTAATTGATTGTGTTTGTCGTGTGCCATAAACTTTTGTTTCACACGTTTGAATTCTTTAAATTCTTCGTTTTTTGGATCGTCTGGAAGCACCCAACACGCTTTGTAAGCAGGAAAGTTCTCATACGTACATTTCGCGCCGTATTCGTGCTCTAAACGGTATTGAATTACCTCGTATTGAAGCGCACCAACAGTTCCAATTACTTTTCTTCCATTCATTTCAATCGTAAACAACTGCGCCACACCTTCATCCATTAATTGGTCGACACCTTTTTCTAATTGTTTCGCTTTTAATGGATCGGCATTATTGATATATCTAAAATGTTCTGGAGAGAAACTTGGAATTCCTCTAAAATTCATCGCTTCACCTTCTGTAAGTGTATCACCAATTTTAAAATTTCCAGTATCGTGTAAACCTACAATATCACCAGGATACGAAATGTCTACAATTTCTTTTTTCTCCGCGAAGAAAGCATTCGGACTACTGAATTTCATGTTTTTCCCTTGACGAACATGTAAATACGGTTTGTTTCTTTCGAAAGTTCCCGAAACAATTTTTACGAAAGCCAAACGGTCACGGTGTTTTGGATCCATATTCGCGTGGATTTTAAATACAAAACCACTGAATTTTTTCTCGTTAGAATCCACTAAACGGGTATCAGAAGCTTTTGGTTGTGGCGTTGGAGCGATTTCGATAAAACAATCTAACAACTCACGAACTCCAAAATTATTTAAAGCCGAACCAAAAAATACCGGTTGTAATTTTCCAGATAAATATTGTTCTCTATCGAATTCTGGATAAACTTCAGAAATTAATTCGATTTCTTCACGTAATTTATTAGCTGGTTTTTCACCAATAATTTTTTCTAATTCTGGGTTTTGTAGGTCAGAAAAAGCAATCGTTTCTTCAATATTTTTTCTACTATCACCTTCAAATAAGTTGATGTTCTTTTCCCAAATATTATAAATTCCTTGAAAATCGTAACCCATACCAATTGGGAAACTCAACGGCGTAACTTGCAAACCTAATTTTTGTTCCACTTCGTCCATTAAGTCGAAAGCATCTTTACCTTCACGGTCCATTTTGTTGATGAAAACAATCATAGGAATGTTTCGCATACGACAAACAGCTACCAGTTTTTCGGTTTGTTCTTCCACACCTTTTGCTACGTCAACCACAACAATAACGCTGTCTACAGCCGTTAAAGTACGGAAAGTATCTTCAGCAAAATCCTTGTGTCCAGGCGTATCTAAAATATTTATTTTTTTCTCTTTATAATTGAAGGCTAACACCGACGTAGAAACCGAAATTCCACGCTGACGTTCAATTTCCATGAAATCGGAAGTTGCGCCTTTTTTAATTTTATTACTTTTTACTGCACCTGCTTCATTAATGGCACCTCCAAACAATAACAGTTTTTCTGTTAAAGTCGTTTTTCCAGCATCTGGATGCGAGATAATTCCAAAAGTTCTTCTCCTTGCAATTTCTTTTTCGAAACTCATTAGTGTAATTTTTTTGCAAAAATACTATTTATAAATAATATTTTCTGTGTAGATAAAATTTTATTAACGATTTGAGATGGAATGCGGTTTTAGTTTAGCTCGAAATCATAAGAAAACGATTATATTTGAAATGGAATCAATTTTATTGTCATATAAATGAAAAGAAAGTTTTTATATTTCACATTTTTAATTATTTTTTTGAACGGATGTAAAGAAGATTTGTTTACAAATGAATACTTATGCAAATATAATTGGGTATATGTTGAAAAACTTAATGAAAAAAAAGTAACATACTTATTTTTTATGAAGTTTGAAATAAACGGAAAATATGATAATTATTTCATTAGAAGTAAAACAAAAAGTTTTACAAAACAACATGATTGGAATTATAACGATGAAGTTTTAACACTTTTCAATGAATTAAATTTTAAGATTATTAAATTCAACAAAGACACTATTGTGATGAAAGATTCTATGCAAAAAAATGTTTATTTAATAAATTTTGATAAGATAAAACCTGAAAATATTCCTAAATAACTTGATTGCCTCTGCTACCTTGCTAATCCATTCGCGTGGTATTAAAAAACAAAAAACCCAACTAATCAGCTGGGTTTTTATATTCTATATCAATTGAATTATTGAAAAGCTTGTTCTAAATCGGCAAGTAAATCTGAAATATCTTCCACACCAACACTCAAACGAACTAAGTCGTCTGTAATTCCAATTTCTTTACGTTTGTCTTCCGGAATAGAAGCGTGCGTCATTAACGCTGGATGATTTGCTAAAGATTCTACACCACCTAAAGATTCGGCCAAGGTGAATACTTTTACTTTTTCTAACATTTTAATCGCATCCGCTTTCGCACCTGATTTGAATGTGAAAGAAACCATTCCACCAAAACCACCAATCATTTGTTTTTTAGCAATATCGTGATTTGGGCTATTTTCTAATCCTGGATAATAAACCTTTTCCACTTTTGGGTGATTTTCTAAATATTCCGCCACTTTTGCACCGTTTTCACAATGTCTTTGTACACGTAAATGTAACGTTTTGATTCCTCTTAAAACCAAATAACTATCCATTGGCCCTAAAGTTCCACCAGTTGCAAATTGCGCAAAGTGTAATTTTTCGCCTAACGCTTCATCTTTTACAATTAACGCACCAGCAATTACATCACTGTGTCCGCCTAAATATTTAGTTGCCGAATGCATTACGATATCTGCACCTAAATCTAAAGGTTTTTGTAAATAAGGCGTAGCAAATGTATTATCAACGGCAAAAAGTAAATTATGTTTTTTAGTGATTTTCGCAATTTCTGCAATATCAGCTAATTTCATTAATGGATTGGTTGGTGTTTCAACCCAAACTAATTTCGTGTTTTCATTGATAGCCGCTTGAAATGCTGCATAATTTGTCATATCAATAAAGTGGAATTTAATCCCATATTCTTGATAAATACGTGCAAACATTCTATATGTTCCACCATATAAATCGTCCATAGCAATTACTTCATCACCAGGTTTTAATAATTTCATTACTGAATCTGTTGCTGCTAAACCAGAAGCAAAAGCTAAACCACGAACTCCGTTTTCAATACTTGCTAAAGCTTGTTCTAAAGCAGTACGAGTTGGATTGGCAGCTCTACTGTATTCATATTCTGCTAAAGGCACACCTGGACTCGTTTGTACAAATGTTGACGTTTGATATACTGGTGGCATTACCGCTCCAGTACTTGGATCGTGATGCTGATTTCCGTGAATTACTTTGGTATTGAATTTCATGTTATATATGTTAATCTGTTATATTCCTTGTTGTTTGTCGCCTCGCAATTGGCGGTATTGTTTTCTAGCTTCGGTAAAATAAATACTATCCGGATGTTCTAACACTACTTTTTCGTACAAGTTTTTGGCTTTTTCGAGATCATTGATCTGTTTCTTATAAATTTCTGCCGAATAAAATAAGGCTTCATCAATATAAATTCCGTCTTTATGATTATCTAAAATCGTTTGATAGTAGCTAATTGCTTTTGCAAAATTACCTAATTTTTCATAATTTCTACCTACTTTATATAAAGTTCCTGCTTCAATGCTTTGTCCTTTGTGTTTGACTAAAATTTGCAAAAAGGCATCCAAAGCTTCCTTCGGTTTGTTTTGATATTCTAATAAATCGGCTTTGGAGAAATCTTGTAAAGCTACTTGAAGTGAATCTTCCGCTGAATTATCACTGATTAATAAAAACAATTCCACGGCATCATTGGCAATTAATTGAGTTGACGCTTGTTTTAATTCGCTCGCTTGTTTTTTCGCCCAATTGAAATCTTTTTTAAAGAAACTGGTTTTCGCCATTCGCATACTGGCTTCGTGGGAATACTCGTCGTTTGGTAAATCATTCTGAATTTGCGCGTAATATATAATCGCCTGATTGAACTTTTCATTAAATACAAAAACATCGGCCATTTCCATTTTGACTTTCGCTTTCTGACGAATATTTAATGGCATTTCCATTAATTTGTCTAAAAGTGCTTTTGATTTTTCAAAATCATTCAAATAAAACGCTTTAAAATGTGCGGCTAAGATTTGGATATCAACTGAAAAAGGTGATTCGCCAAATTGACTCAATAACGTATCAAACTTCGATTGAATTTCGGGATAAATTTCTGGTTTTGCATTCGCAATTTCATTCTTCAACAGAAAATATTGCGCATTTAAAATCGTAGATTCATCCGTTGTGTTTTGTAAAATGAACTGAAAAATAGCTTGCGCTGTTTCGTTGTCTTTTTCGGTTACACAGATTTGTGCCAATTGAATAATGTCGTCAAACGATTCTGGATTTCTTTTATAAATAGCTTTTTCCTGTATAAAAGCTTTGTTGTATTCTTTCTGATTTACGTATAACCAACTCAAAAACTGATTCCAATAAATGTCTTGTGTTTTCTGAGTTCGGATTAAAAGTTCTTTTTTTAAGGAATTGACAAACACATTTTCCGCATCATCTTGCATGTAAAGTACGAGCTGATTTTGAACGTTTAAAGTCGCGTTGACATTCGAATACGAGTAATCCAAAAGTTTTACCACCATTACGTCTAAATTTCCCATTTGACCTTGAAGTAACGCCATTTGGTAATCGAAATTCATCCCAGAATTATTTTTCTGACCAATTTCATAGGTGTTGTAGGCTTGTTGCAACAACGATTTTTGTTCAAATGCTTGCCCAATTTGGTAGGCATAATTCGGCTGATTGGCTACTGCATCAATTGCTTTTTTATAATACGAATCGGCTTTGGATTGGTCTTTTTGTAATTGTGCATTATAACCTAATTCTACAAAAAAATTCGGTTGATTGGATTTTTCTTTTTTGCTTAAAAGTAACTTTTCAGCTTTGTCAAATTGTTTTAAACCTTGATAACAGCTCACTAATTTTTGCGTGAAGTAGAAATTTCCAGGTTGTTTTTTATCAAATTCTTCATACAACGAAGTGGCTTTGTCAAATTCACCTTTGTCAAAGTAATTTTGCGCCAATAGTTCGTTTTGAGAGAAACCAATTAGCGAGCAAAAGAAAAATAGATATGTAAATATTTTTGTCATAGAATAATAAGCCACTAAATTAACAAAAATTAGTCAACTCGTTGCAAGGTTAGTAAATATTTAAGAATTGTGAGGGTTTATGAGTTGGTTTTGTATATTTGGATTATGGTAAATAAAGGGATTATAATTAACGCAGTGGTTTCAATAACTATGTTCGCGTATATTTTTTATAGTAATTTAGGAGTTTCTGGAGGTGATATGGCCATAATGGCTTTCAATATCATTTTTGGGGTTTTACAAATAATTATGATTACTGTTTTTACAAGCAGTACTAACGATAAAAAACACTTGATACTTCTTACTGTAGTCATTTTACAAATAATTGAACTACTTATTTTTTTAAAATGGGGATTTTCTATCAGTAAATATTTAACTCAATAGCACGTGTTTTTTCTAGTGATAGGTGATTCCAAAACTAAACTATGAATAAAATTATCTTACTATTTATGTTCACTTTAAGTTTCTTTGCGAAGCAAGTGAAATTTACAGAATGGACAAGTGAAAATGGAGACAGAAAATATGTTGTACGGATTTATGATAAAAAAATAAATATAAAAATTAATGAATATGAGTACAGTTATGTTTTAGAAAATCTAAAAGGGAAAAGTGTTTTTAAAGAAAATAATGAATTTTACTATTTTACAATTGAAAACAACAAATTGCATTTTTCATATTATAATAAAAAATACAGAAGAGATGTAGATGAAATGATTACGTTACAATTTTTAAAGAAATAAACAGATAAAAATAAAAAAAGCAACTCCTAAAAGTTGCTTTTTTATATGATTAATCTAAAATTTAGTCAATAATATCAAATCCAGTATATCTTCTTAATACTTCTGGAATTACGATTCCTTCTGGTGTTTGATAGTTTTCTAAAATTCCGGCTAAAACTCTTGGTAATGCTAATGAACTTCCGTTTAATGTGTGCGCCAATTGGTTTTTACCATTCGCATCTTTGTATCTTAATTTTAAACGGTTTGCTTGGAACGTTTCGAAATTAGATACAGAAGAAATTTCTAACCAACGATCTTGTGCTGTTGAAAACACTTCGAAATCGTACGTTAATGCTGAGGCGAATCCCATATCACCACCACAAAGTCTTAAAACTCGGTATGGTAATTTTAGTTCTTGTAAAATTTCTTTCACGTGATCCACCATTCCGTCTAATGCTGCGTAAGAGTTTTCTGGTTTTTCGATACGTACAATTTCTACTTTATCAAATTGGTGTAAACGGTTCAATCCACGAACGTGTGCACCATACGAACCTGCTTCTCTACGGAAACATGGTGTGTAACCTGTACATAAAATTGGTAAATCATTTTCTGAAACTAAATCATCTCTGAAAATGTTTGTCACAGGCACTTCCGCAGTTGGAATTAAATATAAATTATCTGTGGCATCGTGATACATTTGTCCGTCTTTGTCTGGCAATTGCCCCGTTCCATAAGCCGAAGCTTCGTTTACTAAATGCGGCACTTGGTATTCTTGGTAACCGGCATCTGTATTTTTATCTAAGAAATATGAAATTAAAGCACGTTGCAATTTGGCCCCTTTTCCTTTGTAAACTGGAAATCCTGCACCTGCAATTTTCACACCTAATTCAAAATCAATGATATCGTATTTTTTGGCTAATTCCCAATGAGGTAAAGCACCTTCGTGTAATTTAGGAATGTCGCCTTCTTCAAAAACGTTTAAATTTTCTTCAGGTGTTTTCCCGAAAGGCACAATTTCTGCTGGTAAATTCGGTAATTTGTATAATTCGTCTTGCAATTGGTTTGCAATCGCATTCAAAGTTTCGTTTAACTCTTTAGAATTTTCTCTAATTTGAGTGGTTTTTTCCTTTAAGATTTCGGCTTTGGCTTTTTCGCCATTTTTCATCATTTCGCCAATGTCTTTGGATAATTTATTAGATTCCGCTAAAAGATTGTCTAATTCTACTTGTGTGTTTCTACGTTTTTCGTCTAATTCCACAACAAGCTCTACAATAGCAGTAGCTTCGAAGTTCTTTTTCGCTAAGCGCGTGATTACTTCTTCTTTGTTTTCTCTAATAAAATTTACTTGTAACATGTTTGTTTATTTTTGGAAAGCAAATGTAAGGAATTGTTGTAAATTTTTAGGAATAGAAAGGGCACAATTGTTAAATTCCAACTTAAAGACTTTCAGAATTGTTTAAAATTAAAAAAAATTGCCTATTTTCGTGTTTTAATTTAAGAATAATGAAAAAAATTACCCAAATCTTTTTCGTTTTACTGACTTCTTTCTGTTTTTCGCAATCTGATGATGCTGAATTTAATAGAATGGTGGAGTCTGAAATGAAATCGGCCTCTTCAACTATGAGTGTTTTAGTAAATCCGAACACTTTAAATTATGATGTTACTTATCATGAGTTGCGTTTTACGGTTAATCCTAATAATACAACTGCGTCAATTAGTGGTGTTGTAAGTACCTCTTTTACAGCTTTATCAAATATGAATACCATCACTTTTGATATGGCTACTCAATTAGTGGTTAGTGCTGTAACTATGAATGGTATAGGTTTGACGTATTCGCAAAGTGCAAATGAGCTAAATATTAATTTTCCTGCTACAATTACTGCAGGAACAAGTGCGACAGTAGTTATCACTTACGCAGGAAATCCACCAACAGCTAATGGTGCTTTTACCAGAGGAACTCATAGTGGAACTCCGGTAATATATACGCTTTCTGAACCATTTGGCGCTAGAGATTGGTGGCCATGTAAACAAGATTTAAATGATAAAATTAATAGTTTTGATATGTATATTACGGCGCCTTCTACTTACAGTAGTGTGTCAAATGGATTAGAGCAAAGTAGAGTAGTAGTTGGTGCGAATGCTACCACTCATTTTAAACATTTATATCCTATTCCAGCTTATTTAATTGTTTTAAACGTTACTAATTACCAAGTTTATAATCAACAAGGAGGTTTAGGAACTGTGGCAAGTCCATATTTTCCAATCATTAATTATTTATATCCAGAAACAAATACAGCTGCGACACAAACTCAATTGGCTGTTACTCCTACAATTATAAATTTATTTGAGAGTTTATTAGAGCCTTATCCATTTAGAAATGAAAAGTATGGTCATGCTCAGTTTGGTTGGGGCGGAGGAATGGAACATTCTACGGTTTCTTCGATGTTCAACTTCAGTAGAGGTTTAATTGCACATGAAATGGCTCACCAATGGTTTGGTGATAAAATTACTTGTGGGACATGGAAAGACATTTGGTTAAATGAAGGATTAACAGAGTACATGTCCGGTTTAGTGGTTGAAAATTTAGATGGAGCAGCTCCTTTTGTTACATGGAAGGATAATAAAATAAACAACATTACTTTAACTTCAACGGGTAGTAATTTATATTTAAATGATACGCAAGCACTTGATGTAAATAGAATTTTTAGCGGGAGATTTACTTACGATAAAGGTTCAATGGTAACTAATATGTTACGTTGGAAATTAGGAGACGTTGCTTTTTTTCAAGCTTTAAAAAGTTATTTAGCCGATCCAGCATTAGCTTATGGTTATGCGGTTACGGCAAACTTTAAATCGCATTTAGAAACAGCTTACGGTAGCGATTTAACAGAGTTTTTTAACGATTGGGTTTTTAATCTAGGATTTCCAACCTATGATATTGTAGCTCAAAATTGGGGAGCTGGTCAGGTTAAAATCACGGTAAATCAAACACAATCTCATCCAAGTGTGTCGTTTTTTGAGATGCCTTTGCAGATTAGATTGTCGGGAAGTGGCGGATTAACTCACGATGTGATTGTTAATAACACTACTAATGGCGAAGAATTTATTGTTTCTGTTCCATTTGCAGTAACAGGTTTGGTTTTTGATCCGAATAAAAATATTATATCTAGAGACAATTCAGAAACTTTAGGAAATGATACGTTTGATAGTA
The DNA here is from genome assembly GCA_032121715.1 of Flavobacterium sp. Lineage (GTDB taxonomy): Bacteria > Bacteroidota > Bacteroidia > Flavobacteriales > Flavobacteriaceae > Flavobacterium. The sequence continues at coordinate 7,525 of JAUMDQ010000213.1, read as the reverse complement.
ATAAAGCGGTTTCTGTATATCCAGTTCCTGCTGAAAACGAATTAAACATTCAATTTCCAACTAATTTTACTTTGTATAAAGTTGAAATCTATAATAATCTAGGGCAACTTTTGGCTACAGATTATAAGAATACTATCAATACTTCTCAACTATCTAGTGGCGTTCACTTTTTAAAGATTGAGACTTCTGAAGGGGTCTTTCATAAAAATTTCATAAAAAAATAGGGTAACCACAAAATAATATTAAAAAGTAAGGTGAAAACCTTACTTTTGCTTTTTAAATACAAATCAAAACACAATGATTCAAGTTGCACAAATACTTTTTATATTATCAGTTTTAGTAATTCTTCATGAATTCGGACACTACATAACGGCTAAAATGTTTAAAATGCGAGTAGAGAAATTCTACTTGTTTATGGATGTTGGTTTTTCTTTAATCAAAAAGAAAATTGGCGAAACAGAATGGGGTATCGGATGGTTGCCATTAGGAGGTTATGTGAAAATTTCTGGTATGATAGACGAAAGTATGGATGAAGATCAAATGAAACAAGAACCACAACCTTGGGAATTTCGTTCTAAACCAGCTTGGCAACGTTTAATTGTAATGTTGGGTGGAATTATCGTAAATATATTATTAGCTTGGTTTATTTATGCGGTGATGTTTTCAACAGTTGGTCAAAAATACATTTCTATGGAAAAATTTCAGAAAAATGGATTGGCTTTTGGCGAAGTTGGACATAGTGTTGGTTTCAAAAATGGGGATAAAATTGTTTCTATTGACGGAAAATTACAACCAAAATACAATTGGGCAATAATTGACGTTTTGTTGAGCGATGAAGTTATTGTTGATAGAAAAGGTAATGAAGTTAAGCTAAACTTAACAGACGAACAAAAAGGTGAAATTTTAGGAAGCGAAGGTAAAAACTTTATAAAACCAAGAATTTCAACTATTCTTATTGATTCCTTAGAACCAAAATCAGAAGCAGAAAAAGCGAATTTTAAGAAAGGTGATTTAATTAAATCAGTAAACGGAAAAGAATTTACCTTTTTAGATGTTTTTTCAGATGATTTAAAAACTTTAAAGAACGATTCGATTAAAGTTGTTGTAGAAAGAAATAAGCAATTAATAGAATTAAAAGCGAAAGTTAATAAAGAAGGGAAATTAGGTTTTATTGCTGCAACACAAGATAAAAATGATTTTCTAATCACAAACAAGCTTTCTTTTGGAGAAGCGGTTTCGGCAGCAGTAAAGGAATCTTATCAATTGTTAGTTTATAATGTTAAACAGTTCAAGTTAATCTTAAAACCTGCTACAGGTGCTTATAAACAAGTGAAAAGCCCTATTGGTATTGCGCGTCAATTGCCAGATACTTGGGATTGGGAATTTATTTGGAATTTCACAGCCTTATTTTCTATCGGTTTAGCGTTTATGAACTTATTACCTATTCCAGGTTTAGACGGTGGACACGCCTTATTTACGATTGTAGAAATGGTTACAGGTAAGAAATTATCAGATAAAGCAGCAGGTTACGTGCAAACAGGAGGTATGATTTTCTTACTTTCATTAATGGTATTAACCTTTGGGAAAGACATTTACCAACTGATTTTAGATAAATTAGCAAATTAAAATAAAAAAGTGCTAAAATATTTTTGCTGAAATAAAAATTCAATTATATTTGCACTCGCTAAAAGAAACAAGCAACTTCCTTCTTAGCTCAGTTGGTTAGAGCATCTGACTGTTAATCAGAGGGTCCTTGGTTCGAGCCCAAGAGAGGGAGCAAATCTTTTAGCGAAAAACATACTTAACCTATACGGTTATTCCTTCTTAGCTCAGTTGGTTAGAGCATCTGACTGTTAATCAGAGGGTCCTTGGTTCGAGCCCAAGAGAGGGAGCAAAAAGTTCAACAGTAATGTTGGACTTTTTTCGTTTAAAATATTCTGGATGGATTCAATTTCATTATGTTATTTATTAGTATGGACAAAAAGTTTAACAGCAATGTTGGGCTTTTTTTGTTTATACTACATTCTAAAATAAAATATTGATCGGTTTAAAGTCCAAATAACTTGATTTAAGCGGAGATGTGTTTAATAAAGACTTCATTTAAATCTTAAAGAAATTTTATCAAATAGAGAAAGATTAAAGTACTTGTTTTGGAATTACATTCCTTAAATTGATATAAAAAAAAATCCCGAGCATTGCTCGGGATTTTTGGTATGGAAGAAAATTGAATTATTTTTTCTTTTTTGCTCCTTTTTCTGCTTTTGCAGCTTCTTGAGCAGCTTTCATAGCAGCACGAGAAATTCTTACTTGACAAACAACAGTGTTGTCTGGGTGTAAAATTTTGTAATTCTCAGCAGCTAATTTAGTAACATATAATTTGTTACCCATTTCTAATTCAGAAATGTTTGCTTCGATAGAATCTGGTAAGTTAGCAGGTAAAGCTCTCACTTTTAATTTACGTTGGTTTAAACGTAAAACCCCTCCTAATAAAACTCCTGGAGATGTTCCAGTAACTTTAACAGGTACTTCCATTGTAATTTCTTTTGTAGCTTCTAATTGATAGAAATCTACGTGTAAAATTTTGTCAGAAACTGGGTGAAATTGGATATCTTGTAAGATACCGTCAAATTTCTTTCCACCTTCTAATTCAATTACTACAGTGTGCGCTTCTGGAGTGTAAACTAAACCTTTAAATGCTCTTTCTTCAGCACTAAAATGTACTGGATTTTCCCCTCCGTAAATAACGCATGGTACCATTCCAGCATTACGTAAGGCTTTAGTAGCTACTTTACCCACGCTTTCTCTTTCTGATCCTTTGATCGTAATTGATTTCATTTGAAATAAATTAAAATTAATAAAAATAAATAGGTTAGTAGTTTAAAGGAATGAACATCTTCAAACCGACTAACTTTACATTAAAAACTTCCCACTAATGGAAGTATTATTCTGAACCATGTGCATTACTTCTGCAAATAATGGCGCGCAGCTCACAACTTTTATTTTCTTAGATTCTTTCTTTAACGGAATAGAATCTGTAACAATTAATTCTTCTAATTTTGAGTTTTCAATTTTTTCGTAAGCATCACCAGATAAAATGGCATGTGTACAAATCGCTCTCACACTCAAAGCGCCTTTTTCAATCATTACATCAGCGGCTTTTGCTAATGTACCTCCAGTATCAATCATGTCATCGACTAAAATTACATGACGACCTTTAACTTCTCCAATCAATTCCATTGTATCAATTACATTGGCGATTTTTCTTTGTTTGTAGCAAATTACTACATCTGATTCTAAAAATTTAGAATAGGCATAAGCTCTTTTAGAACCACCCATATCAGGTGATGCAATAGTCAAGTTTTCCAAACCTAAACTTCTTACGTATGGTAAAAAGATTGTGGAAGCAAACAAGTGATCTACCGGTTTTTCAAAGAATCCCTGAATTTGATCCGCATGTAAATCCATGGTCATAATTCGGGTAGCTCCTGCTGTTTCTAATAATTTAGCCACCAATTTGGCACCAATCGGTACTCTTGGTTTGTCTTTTCTGTCTTGTCTTGCCCATCCAAAATAAGGGATGACCGCTGTTATGTGTCTGGCTGATGCTCTTTTCGCGGCATCAATCATTAGTAACAATTCCATTAAATTATCTGCGCTTGGGAAAGTGGAACAGACTAAAAATACGCGAAGACCTCTGATAGATTCTTCAAATGAAGGCTGAAATTCGCCATCACTGTATTTAGAGAATGTTACTTTACCTAGCGGCACACCATATTTACTGGCAATTTCTTCCGCTAGATACACACTTTGAGAACAGGCAAATATTTTTGCTTCAGGCTCGTTGTATGACATTTTAATTTGTTGTTATGTAGTTAGTTAGTTGTGCGCATGCGTAATCGGGTGCAAAGGTAGAAATAAAATTGAACTCTGAAAGTAAATTTTTAAGTATTTTTCGGTTGAAATTAGAAACTTTACTTATATTTGCACACTCTAAAAAAGTAATGAAGTTAAAAATAATCTTTTAGCTTTGTATAACTTTTCAAGGCCCGGATGGCGGAATTGGTAGACGCGCACGACTCAAACTCGTGTTCCTTGGAGTGCGGGTTCGATTCCCGCTCCGGGTACAAAACAAAAAAAGCTCAGCATTTGCTGAGCTTTTTTATTATAAACTAGATTTAAATTGTTCTAAGAAACGTACATCGTTTTCATAAAACATTCTAATGTCGCCAATTTGGTACAATAACATCGCAATTCTTTCAATTCCCATACCAAAAGCGTAACCTGTATATTCGTTTGGATCAATTCCACAGTTTTTCAAAACATTTGGATCTACCATTCCACAACCCATAATTTCTAACCAACCTGTTCCTTTTGTAATTCGGTAGTCGGTTTCTGTTTTTAATCCCCAATAAATATCTACTTCTGCACTTGGTTCTGTAAATGGGAAATAAGACGGACGCAATCTGATTTTAGATTTTCCGAACATTTCTTTCGTGAAATATAATAATGTTTGTTTTAAATCGGCAAACGACACATTTTTATCAATATATAAACCTTCTACTTGGTGGAAAATACAGTGTGAACGAGACGAAATCGCTTCATTACGGAAAACTCTACCTGGAGAAATCGTTCTAATAGGCGGTTTGTTGTTTTCCATATATCTTACTTGAACAGACGAAGTATGAGTTCTTAATAAAACATCTGGATTGGTTTGAATGAAAAACGTATCCTGCATATCACGCGCTGGGTGATATTCTGGTAAGTTCAAAGCCGTAAAGTTATGCCAATCGTCTTCAATTTCTGGACCTTCAGACACATTGAAACCAATCGTAGAAAACACATCTAAAATTTGATTTTTCACTAAAGAAATAGGATGACGAGAACCAATATTAATTGGATTTCCCGGACGAGATAAATCACCAAACAAGTTAATAGACTCTGTTTTAGATTCTAATACTTCTTGAATGCTTTTTACTTTTTCTTCCGCCGTATTTTTCAATTCGTTCACCACCTGACCAAATTCTTTCTTTTGTTCGTTAGGTACGTTTTTAAATTCGGCAAAGAAATCTTTCAATAAACCTTTACTTCCTAAGTATTTAATACGAAATTCTTCTAAAGTCGTTTTGTCTTCAGTTGTAAAAGCTTGAGCTTCTTTAATATGTTCTTTAATCTTGTTTATCATCGTAAATGGGTAATAATCTGCAAATTTATGTATTTTTTAGTGATTAGTGAATAATTTCTTTTTCTAAAAAATAATTCACAATCGCTTCTTTCATTAAAACCGATTGCTCACCTGCTTTTAGTGTTGGTAATTCTTTCACTACTTTATAATGCGGCCAACCATCTTTGTCGAAAAATTCAAATTCATAATATCCGTATGGTTCCAAAAGTTTACAAATGGCAATGTGCATTAGGTTTACTTTTTCGTCTTTTTTAAACTCGGTATTTATTTTGCCTAATTCCTGAACACCAATTAAATAAATAATCGCATCTAAATCCAATTCATCACCATCGGCAAATTTCTCAGATAAAAATGTCACGACTTTATCCCAACGTTCTTTTAATTGTATATCTCTAGACATTTCTGTTTTGTTTTTGGCAAAGATAGTATTTGAGGTTTGCATTTTGTAGTTTTGTTTTTAGAAAATAAATATAATTTATGGAATTTTTAGATATTGTTTTTACCGCCTTGTTAGGTTATGCCTTATATACAGGTTTAAAAAACGGTCTTTTTGTAGAAATTGCTTCTTTTGGTTCGTTGATAATTGGAATTTTTGTGGCGATAAAATTTTCGCACTTAGTTCGATTGGCGTTAGAAGATTTTATAAAAATCAATCCAAAATATATTGAAATTATTGCCTTTGCAATTACTTTTTTGTTAGTCGTTGTGGGAATTTATTTGCTTGCCAAGTTTTTTACGAGTGTTTTCAGTTTTGCTTCTTTAGGTTGGCTGAATAAATTAGGCGGCGCGGTTTTTAGTATCTTGAAAACTATTTTAATGTTGAGTGTGGTGATCAGTTTGTTTCAGAAAATCAATATTAATAATATGTTGGTGAAAGAAGAAACGTTGAATAATTCCATTTTTTATAATCCAATACAAGAAGTTTCTAAGTTTATGTATCCGAGTTTAGAAAAATGGTACGAAGAATTTAAAGAGAAAGCGAAAGAAAAACCGGAAGAAGAAGCGGTTTCGGATTCTACGAGTGTTAATTAATTAATGTTATGAAAAAATATTTATTATTATTAATTGTTTTGTTATGCTCTTGTCAAGTTGATTATCATGAGTTGACTGAAAGTGAAATAATTTCATGTAAACAAAATGTTTACGAAAATGGTGATGAAGAATGTTATCAAGATTTGATTTTGAGTTATTCGGATAATTATGAAAGCGCTGAATTATTTCCATTAACATATTTAATGGCAAGTAAATACAATAATGGTTATGCATGTAGGCATTTATATGAAAGTATTATTAAAATAAATAATAACTATAAAGTTAAAAATGATAAAGGAGAATTTCAGAATAATTTGATATTAAAATTAAATAAAGCAGATAAAGAATTTGCTTTATACTATTTAATGAAAGGTTCTAAATTAAATGATTATAACTGTATTAGCAATTTGTCTAAATTATATGCAAATGGTTGGGTTGTTTTAAAAGATCAAAAAAAGGCTGATAGCTTGAATAATTTAAATAGAATAAATTTGGGTGCGGCTCAGTAGTTTATAAATTTACTCACTTACCCATTTAAATCCAACTCGAGGAATATTCTCAATAGATAAACTCGGCGTTTCTTTAATGATTTTTCGTAAACGAGAAATGAAAACATCTAAGCTTCTTCCTAAAAAATAATCGTCGGAACCCCAAAGTTCCATAAGTATTTTTTCGCGTTTTAAAACCGTATTAGGATTGTCTAAAAACAGTTTTAATAATTGGGCTTCACGTTCCGTAAGTGTGGTTTTTGTGGTTTCGTTTTTGATTAAATAATTTTCTGGTTCGAAAATGAAATCAGCAAATTGATATAATTTAACAGTTTTTTCCGTATTTTTTTGACTTCGGTGTAAGAAAACTTCAATTTTCAAAATCAGTTCTTCAATAGAATACGGTTTTACTAAATAATCATCAGCGCCTAATTTCAACCCTTTAATTCGATCTTCTTTCATCGTTTTCGCCGATAAAAAGATAATTGGAATTTCTTGATTGCGCTTTCTAATTTCGGTTGCCAATTCAAATCCGTCCATTTCTGGCATCATAATATCAGTCACTACAATGTCAAATTGGTTTTTACAAAACGTGTCTAAACCTGTTTTTCCATTGGCGCAATGCACCACATCAAAATGTTGTTCTAAATTATCGGAAGTTAAAAACGCAAGAGTTTCTTCGTCTTCAACATATAAAACCTTCTTTTTAGGCATAATCTTTTGGATTAATTTGAATAGTTACTGTTATCCCTTTATCTGAATTATTAGCGATGGCAATTTTCCAATGATGTAAATCGCAAATCTTTTTCACATACGATAAACC
>JAUMDQ010000212.1:0-3923 GCA_032121715.1 Flavobacterium sp. | reverse complement strand
TCCAGTAGTTCCATACCATTTTTGTTGTTTTAACCAAAGTTCGATTTCTTCTAAATTCTCATTTTTTTCTATTGAATCGAATTCCAAATCGTCAATTTCGCTTCCGCCAACAAGTACAATGGTTTCTGAAGAAAAGGCTTGGTAATCAATGGTATTTTTAACCACCATTTGTGGTGTGATGATTAAATCAAGAATTCCTTTTTCTAGACTTTCGACCATTTCAGGATATTCACCAAACTGAATAATAACATTAAATGGTAAGCTTGAAATATACTGTTCCAGTGTGATTTGGAAAGTTTCAAAACACATTCCAACACTTATAGTTGGCGTATTTTTTTCGGTGCTTCTTTGAAAATTTTTCTCGGCTTCTTCCAGTTTAGTCAATGCTTCAATGATAAAATTGTAGAGCACTTTTCCTTTTTCGGTGGGAACCATTTTTCGACCGGTTCGGTCAAATAATTTATAGCCCACATAATTTTCCAAGGAGCTCAAATGCAGACTCACACCAGGTTGAGAAATAAATAATTCTTCCGCAGCACTTGTTAAAGTTCCTGTTTTGTAAACCGCTTTAAAAGTGCGATACCATTCTAAATTTATCATAACTATTATAATTATGATACAAAGGTATGAATTAAGTTATTTTAATAATAGACTTTCTCGTTCTAACTTTGCAGCATCAAATTAAAAATACTAATCATGAGAAAAATATTTATAATTAATGGCGGACAAAAGTTTGGCCATTCCGGAGGACGATTTAACGAAACTATTTCGAATGAAACCTTGAATTTTTTTAAAAGTAATAGCGATTTCGAAGTGAAAACTACCAATATTAATAACGATTACAATCCTATTACTGAAGTAGAAAAATTTGTTTGGGCTGATGTAATCATCTACCACACGCCAATATGGTGGTTTCAATTGCCTCACGGCTTTAAAAAATACATTGATGTCGTTTTCACCGAAGGTCACGCCAAAGGGATTTACAAAAGTGACGGTCGATCTGCTGAAAATCCAACGATTAATTATGGAACAGGAGGAATGCTTCATGGTAAAAAATATATGTTGACCACTTCTTGGAATGCACCAAAAGAAGCTTTTACTTTACCAGGAGAATTTTTCAATGAGCACAGCGTAGATGAAGGACCGTTATTTGGCTTTCACAGAATGAATGCTTTTACAGGAATGAAACCACTGCAAAGTATTCACTTTCATGATATTGAAAAAAATGCAAATGTTGAAAATGATCTTAAAGTCTATCAAAACCATTTAACACAACTATTTTTAAATTAATTATGGCCATAAATCTAACCGTTATCCTAAAAAGCAAACCGGAAAGTAGTGCAATATTAAAATCACTACTGCTGGATTTGGTTCAAAATTCGACTAAAGAAGCTGCTTGCTTGCAATATGATTTGCATCAAAGTGAGGAGGATTCAAACATTTTTATTTTTCACGAAGTTTGGGAAAATGAAGCGGGATTACAATTTCACAATAAGCAATTGTACCTTATTTCTTTTTTCGAAAATTCGAGATCCTTATTGTATGAGGCACCTATTGTTTATAGAACTTATAAATTAGCCTAAAAATTTGGGTACATTATTGCTATATTTTATTTTTGAAAAAAAATGACATCAATATAATGAAGCCGCTTAAAGAAAAACTTTTGGTAAAATATGCCACGATAAACAAGGTGCAATTTGATAAAGAATGGTTTTACAAATTAGATGATATGGCTTTTTATCTGAAAGAAGATTTATCAGAGGTTGAATTTGTTTATTTACCAATGATAATTGACGATGAAAAAGAATTTGTAAAATGCAGCACTTTTGAAGATATTATAAGAGGTAGAAAGGAATATGAGTGAGTAAAAAGGAGGCAATAAACGCCTCCTTTTTGTTATTATAATCTCTTAGCGATTAATTAATTTTGCTTTCTCCTTAATGATGTCACTGATTTTTCGGTTTTCAATTTTGCTTTCGAGCCAAGAAATAATATCTAGATAAAGAAACGCTCTTTTTTCATAAGTGTTTTTTTCCAATTCAATAAAACGTGCTCTCATTTTTATAAACTCCTTTTTGATATCTGTTGGATAAATGGAGTTTAAATTTTTCAAAAACTTAATAATCTCTTTTTGTACCTCGTGTAAATCGTTCATTTTGATCAGGAATTTATAGGTATTTTTTAACTGATTTTCCAGATAATAATCTTTACCTAATTCATAATGAGCAATTAAACACAATATTCGAGCAAAACACATCAAATCTTCTCGCATTGAAAGATTTTTGTTGTTTATTATTTTCTCTAAGTAAAAGATACATTCCGTATATTTTTCGTTTCCAAAATAAATAGAGGCAAATTTATAATAGAACAACATTTCGTGGTGTTCATCAAGATGGTCCGTGTGAATTTTTAATTTATTTAATACTTCGGGAATTAAATACTCGCTTTCGGCAAACGTTCCTTCCAGAATATGGTAGTTCAATTTATTATTGTAGACATATAAGAATGATAATGACGCAATATTATCATTCACTGGAAAATGAGCATCTTTTATAGTTTCTTCCAGCAACTCTAAATACTTTTTGAATTTAGATTTGTATTTTAACATGTATAACGATTCCAATAAATAATGATTTCCTTTAAGGAAAAATACGGGGTTTAAATGAATCATACTTGGATTATCATAAAACAGCGTAACCCATTTTAAAGAATATTTATAACACGAAAGAAAATCTTGCACCAGAAAACTTCTCCAAAGATTAGCATTATAAAACCAATATTTCTCTCTAAATCCGAATTTTTTTTCATCAAATTTAGAAATGTGTTTGTTGAAATAGTCGTCTATATATTTGTATTCTTCGTCACTTTTTACATAACCGGTTTTAAGCATAATCCCATATAATTGCAGGGATAGATTAGATAATTTACTAGAAATGGTATTGCGATAATTGAGCTCTTTAGCTTGCACCACTAATTCATCTGCACGTCCTTGAATACTTCGAGTGATGTATTGTGATTCAATCAATTTCTCGAATTCTACAATTTCATACGCCATCAGTTTTTCGTCATTCTCTAAAGCTAAAATTTTTGTTTTATCCAAAATTTTCAAACTCTGCTTGTATAACCCTTTATTGTACAATATGGCAGCAAAATCAATTTGTTCTCTCAGCTGATACCGAATGTTCTGGCTTGGAATATTCAATCGGATGCTCACTAAAATTTGCTTGTACAGGTATGATTTTAGATTCGATAATTGTACTTTTTTGATAATACCACTTTTCAGAATGAGTTTCTCATCATAGACTTCTGATTTGTCCAAAATATTGAATAATTCGATAAATTTTGTATTCGAACTAGTTTCTAATCGGCTTGCAAAAATCTTGAATTGTCTTTTTTCAGATTTTGAAAGCGATTTTATTAATACAAATAAGAAATCTTTTTGATGGTTAGCCATTGTAAAATATAGTAATGTAATTTGCTGTTAATCAATAAGTTAAAAACTTATTATTTGTTTTATAAGCAGTATATTTCATTAAATTGAATTTTATATTAAAGTAATGAAAGATATTTTTGTTATCAAGATGTGAAATTACATTAAATAAATGAAAATGAATAGAGAGAAAGTTCAAATTTTTGATACCACTTTGAGAGATGGGGAACAAGTTCCAGGATGTAAGTTAGATACCAATCAAAAACTCGTTATAGCAAATCGACTGGATGAAATGGGTGTTGACATCATCGAAGCTGGTTTTCCTGTGTCAAGTCCAGGTGATTTTTTATCTGTTTCAGAAATAAGTAAAGTTGTTAAAAACGCTGTTGTTTGCGGATTAACAAGAGCCGTTAAAAACGATATTGATGTTGCAGCACAAGCTTTAAAACATGCCAAAAGACCTCGCATACATACTGGAATTGGAACTTCTGAT
>JAUMDQ010000211.1:0-3958 GCA_032121715.1 Flavobacterium sp. | reverse complement strand
TAACAAATAATGCTATTTTACCAATCTCAGGAGAAGGAACAACTACAGTTGTAACTTGGACTTATGATGACGGAAACGGAAACACAAGTACACAAACACAAAATGTTATTATAAATGATGTTACTAACCCAACGGTTGTAGGCCAAAATATTACTATTTCTTTAGATAGTTTTGGGGATGCTTCAATAACGGCTTTAATGATTGAAAACGGTTCTGTTGATAACTGTGGTGTGGCTTCATTCTCAATAGATATCACTAGTTTTAATTGTTCAAATGAAGGAGTTAATAACGTGGTGTTGACAGTTATAGATATAAATGGAAATACTAGCGCAACAACTTATCAAGTTACTGTGTTAAACACTTTTGGTGATAATGACATAGACGGAATTAAAGACAATTGTGACGACGACGACGACAATGATGGAGTTTTAGATGGAAATGATAATTGTCCATTAGATTCAAACTCAGACCAAGCAGATAATGATACTGATGGATTAGGTGATGTTTGTGATGATGATGATGACAATGATGGTTTAATAGATACGTTAGATAATTGTCAATTTATTTACAATCCTAGTCAAGATGATCGTGATAACGATGGAATTGGAGATGTATGTGATTTAATAGAAGTTAATGTTTCTGAAGCTATTACTCCTAATGGTGATGGTATTAATGACACTTGGATGATTTACAACATCGAAAATTACCCAAATAGTTCTGTAAGAGTATTTAATAGATGGGGTTCTGAAGTGTTTTTCGCTAAAGGTTACCAAAACGATTGGAATGGTAGTTATAAAAACAACAGCCAACCATTACCAGATTCTGGTTCATACTATTATCAATTAGACTTAAATGGTAATGGAAGTACTATTAAAGACGGTTGGATTTACATCACTCGTAAGTAATCATTAAAAAAAACTAAAATGAAATTTTTAAAAAAAATATTTATAGCACTACTACTAGTTGGTAGTAGTGCATTTGCCCAACAGGAAAGCATTTTTGCTTTTTACAGATATCAAATGAACATTGTTAATCCAGCTTATGTTGGTGTAGATGACAAAACAGTATTATCTACTGGAGTTAGAGAACAATGGACGGGTATTGAGAATGCGCCTGAAACTCAAACTTTAGCTTTTGGAACTTCATTAGGAAAAAATACCGGACTTGGTATTTCGATGGTGAGCGACAAAACCTTTATAGAAAAACAAACCTTCGTAGGAATAGATTTTTCATATAAATTAAAAGTTTCAGAAAAAGCGAACTTATATTTAGGAATTAAAGGTGGTGGAAATTTTTACAATGTAAATACCGCTGGACTTCAAACGTATAATGTTATGAGTGATCCGTCATTAAATTCAATTAGTTCCTTCAATCCTAATGTTGGAGCTGGTGCGTTAATTAAATACAAAGACTTTTTTATGTCGTTATCTGTTCCTAGAATCCTAAATACGGAAAGAGCTACAACTGAAAATGGTTTTGCATCAGCATCTACCGATCGACCTCATTTTTATTGGAGTTCTGGATATGACATTCATTTTGATGACACGAATCGTTTTACGCTTAAACCGTCATTCTTTTTAAGATATGTAAATGACGCACCAATATCAATGGATTTCAACACTATGTTTAATTTTAGTGATATTATAGAGCTTGGAGCAACTTACAGAACTGACAATACGTTTGCTGGGTTAATTAATCTTAAAATTAACAAAAGACTTACTCTTGGATATGCTAACGAAACAAGTTCAAAAACGCAACTTGCTAGAGCTAAAAACACTAGTGAATTTATACTAAGTTTCGAGTTTTAAACTCAAAAAATAATTCTAAATCCCTAAAGGCAAGCTGCTTTTGGGGATTTTTTATATATACAAGAGAGTTTTATTAAATTTTAAAAACCAATAACTCATTATATAATTAAATAAAATAATGGGAAACAATCATTTAAAAAATTACTATTTCTTTTCTGTATTAATGAAACATTAAATTTTCTAACAACACTTATTGAAAAAAAATCTATCTAATTGGTCACTTTAATCGGTCCTAAATATTTTGAGACTTATTGAAAAAAAGCTGCAAAACGAATTACAACTTTTCTCTTAAAAATTCAAAAAAACGACTAATTTTAAGTTTGGATAATTTGCTTTACATTTATGTTATCTGGCAATCTACCAACATTTTGCAATTTTATTGTTGCTAATTTTTGCGCTATAGTAACACAATCCTCTAAAGATTTATTTTCAATTTGCGCATATAAAAAACCTGTCCAAAATGCGTCTCCTGCACCAGTTGTGTCTTTAATTTCGTCTATTTTTATAGCGGGTTGAAACAACAATCCGTGTTTTAAATCAGAAAGCACAACTCCATTTTTACCTTTTGTCAAACAAATAGTTGAAGCGCCTAATTCATGAAAATAATTAAAAATAAACTCTTCTGATTTTACTTCAGCAAATAATCTATAGCAATCGTCTTCACTTAGTTTTACTAATGGATCATTGGCTAAATATTCCTTTAAAACTTGCTTGGCTTCTTCTCTATTAGGCCAAATTCTTTCAGAAAAATTAATGTCTATACTTAATTTAACACCTAATTCCGCCGCTTTTTTGGCTCGATTTAAAATGGTTTGTCGTGCTGGATTTTTGCTCAACGCGAAACAAGTCGTATGGAAAATTTTAGCCTGTGCAATAACATCATCTGGCAATTGTTCTTCGAAAATTTCGCAATCCGCTTGACGATACGGAATAAAATCTGGTGTTTCTGTCGATTTCGACACAAAAATTACAGAAGTTGGTGCTGATTCCGTCATTCTGATATGCTGCACGTTCACTTGATTGGATTTTAATTTTCTAATCACATAATCGCCCAAACCATCTTGACCACAAGAAGCAACCAAAACGGAATTCAACCCTAACCGAGAAGCATTTACCGCCACATTTGTAGGCGAACCACCTAAAAAACGATGGTAATCTTTGGTTCTATTAATAGACGTATTGACTTCATGACCAATAAAATCAATTAATACTTCGCCTATACTTATGATATCTATAGTTTTCAACTTAAAATAGTAATTTAAAATTATGATGTAAAGTTTGTTCTAACAAAACACTTGCTGCAGCACTCCAAGCACAATAAGCGACACCATTAGGTTCTTGAGTATTTGTATTGAAATTTTCGTAGAAAGAATAACCAGCAATTGCATTAGCGGTATTTATTTTTTCTAATAATGCTGTCGCTTCTATAGTTAGATGATTACTTAAAAAAGCCAAACCTACAAAACCGTTCACCATAGCCCAACTTCCTCCATTATGGAATTCGTATGGAAAATTTCTGAATTCGTATTTGCAATTGTTTTTTAATAAATTCCAATGTTCGTCTTCTTGAAAAACGGGTGGCCAAAAAGCGGGAACCAATCCTAATTTAGTTTCAGCGGCGACTTTTGAAGTGTGATTTAATATTTTTGTTTGTGTTGTATTATTTCCAATTCCTAGCAAAACAGTAAGTGCATTAGCAAAAGTATCAAACTGTGCTTTATACCCTGATGGTGAAAAAGAACACGGCAAATAGTCTTGAAAATTTACTTCTTTGTACGCGCGCTCATGGTATTTTTCTCCTTTTGAATTGGGCAAGAAATTTGTTTCCACTTGATGCGTAATATCTTGAATTTTTTGAGAAATGATTTCAGATTTCGCAAAATGATTGTAACATTTTAAAGCCCAAATTCGCAACAACTGATCGTATAAAACGTAGCCATCGGTAATGTATTCATCTGCCCAATTTCCTGAAAGCGGCACATATACTAAATGCTTATTATTGAATTCCCAAGCCGTTAAAAGTTGCAACGCTTTTTCTATATGATTCTGATATTTCTGTACGAATTCTGGCTGATTCTGATGCTTTGCATATTGACAAATTCCGATAACGAACCAAGTAACAGCATCTACTCTACCTGCTAAACCGCCAT
>JAUMDQ010000210.1:0-3554 GCA_032121715.1 Flavobacterium sp. | reverse complement strand
TAGGCACGTGTTAGACATTGGTGCTTATGATCATATTTTGTTTCTCATCGCCTTAATGATTCCGTATGCTTTTAAAGATTGGCAACGCGTTTTATTATTGGTTTCCTTATTTACTATTGGTCACACTTTAGCTTTGTTTTTGTCTGTTTTCGGAATTGTGAAAATTCAAGTTAATGTGGTTGAGTTTCTAATTCCAATAACCATTCTGATAACGGCCATTTTTCATTTATTCACTGCTGGAAAATCAGGTAAAAAAGAAAGTATCACTTTTGTGGCGTTAGTTACGGTATTTTTTGGATTAATTCACGGTTTAGGATTCTCTAATTATTTCAATACGATAATGGTTGGAACCAGAGCTGACAAGCTTGTCCCGTTATTAGAATTTGCCCTAGGAATCGAAGCCGCACAAATAATCGTGGTTATAATTGTTTTAATAATTGCTTATATTGTACAAACTGTTTTTAGATTTTCAAAAAGAGATTGGGCATTAGTTATGTCAGCATTTGTAATTGGCGTAGTTTTGCCAATGATTATACAAAGTGAAATTTTCGGTTAAAAGTTATTTCACAGAGTTTCACAAAATAATACACAGAGATTCGCAAAACAAAAAAACTTTGCGACTAGGTGCCTTCGCAGCAAAAAATAAAAATGAAAGAAAAGAAAAAATTAAAATACGACAACGCCTATTTACGCATCGCAACCGAATGGGGAAAATTATCTTATTGCAAACGCAAACAAGTTGGCGCAATTATTGTTAGAGATAGAATGATTATTTCTGATGGATATAATGGAACACCAAGCGGATTTGAAAATTGCTGTGAAGACGAAGAGAATTTAACGAAATGGTATGTGCTTCATGCAGAAGCGAATGCGATTTCAAAAGTAGCGCGTTCTACACAATCTTGTGAAGGTGCCACATTGTATATTACACTTTCGCCATGTAAAGATTGTAGTAAATTAATTCACCAATCAGGAATTAAACGCGTAGTGTATTTAGAAGAATATAAAGACACTTCTGGTGTCGATTTTTTAAGAAAAGCTGGTGTAGAAGCCGAACATTTACAAGTTATAAATGAGTAAACCGCAAAACAAATATTATGTTTTTATTCCTGTAATTATCGCCTTGTCTTTTGCAGGTGGATTGTTATTGGGGAATAAAATCGATGTTTTGAAAAATGCTCGAATGGGTACAAAAACGGAAGGAAAATTAAAACTCAATAAATTAATCGACTTCATTGATAACGAATACGTAGATAAAGTCAATACTGATTCTATTGTCGATTTAACTGTTACCGGAATTTTAGAAAATCTAGATCCACATTCCACTTATATTCCAAAAGAACAATTGGCTTCCGTAGCAGAAAGTATGGAAGGTAATTTTGTGGGAATTGGCGTGAATTTCTATATGTATAAAGACACATTGACTGTTATTAAACCGATTCCAAACGGCCCTTCAGCCAAAGTCGGAATCAAACCTGGCGACAGAATTCTGTTCGCTAACAACAAACAACTTTTCAAGAAAAAATACCAATCTGAAAACTTATTTCCTATTCTAAAAGGAGAAGTAGGTAGTCCTATTCATTTAACGATTTACAGAAAATCGGAAAACAAGAGATTTAAAGTCACGGTTACTCGAGATTTAATTCCTGTGAAAAGTATCGATGTAGCCACGAAAATCAACGAAAAAACGGGTTATATTAAAGTCAACCGATTTGCAGAAACTACTTATGATGAATTTCACAGCGCTTTAGTTTCTTTAAAAAAACAAGGTGTAAAAGAATTAATTGTCGATTTACGAGAAAATGGTGGTGGTTATTTAGAAATGGCGGTAGCTATGGCGGATGAGTTTTTAAAAGACAAACAACTTATCGTTAAAACAAAAAATAAAAAAGGAACAGAAGATTTATCTTACGCAACGGAAAGAGGTGTTTTTGAAACGGGAAGATTATATGTTTTAATTGACGAAAATAGCGCTTCCGCTAGTGAAATTTTTGCAGGTGCGATTCAAGATAACGATAGAGGAACCATAGTTGGTCGTCGTTCTTTCGGAAAAGGTTTGGTGCAACGTGAAATGAGAATGAATGATGGATCTGCCGTACGATTAACCATTGCAAGATATTACACGCCTTCAGGAAGAAGCATTCAAAAACCTTATGAAGATAAAGGTGAAAAATATTTTAACGAATTTGAAAAACGTTTCTTAAGCGGTGAATTATACGAAGCCGATAGTATAAAAGTGGCCGATAGTTTAAAATTTAAAACCAAAAAAGGCAGAATTGTGTATGGCGGCGGCGGAATTATTCCAGATGTTTTCGTACCAATAGAAAAAAATCATAATAAAGAAGGTTTGGAATTATTACTTCAATCTGATATTATGAGTTATTATGCTTTTGAGAAATTAGATCAAAATAGAGGGTTCTTCAGTAAAATGAATAAGCAAGAACTTAAAAAAGAATTGTTTAAAAATGATAAATACTTCAATCAGTTTAAAGAATATGTGACTTCAAACGGATTGCTTTTTAACTTATCGGACCAAAAAGAACAAATTCTGACTTATTTATATGCCGAATTTTCGAAGCAATTATTTAACGATACTTCTTATTATCAAATTGTACTTCCAAGAGACAAAATGATTACTAAAGTTTTAGGCAAACAGAAATAATTTAAGAAAATCTTTACATACTTTGTCTTTTACTTAACTTTTGGACATTATTTAAGGTTTAATTTTGATTTTCTAAACTTAATGTATGAAAATTAAAATTACGCTTCTTTTTTTATGTTTTTGTTACTTTCAAAGCTGTTTTTCTCAAAACATAAAAGGTAAAGTAATGGTCAATAATTTTCCAATCAGTAATGTTGAGGTGATAAATATTAGCAGTAAAGAAGTTATGAGCAACAATCCTGATGGTGTTTTTGAAATTAAAGCCACAACTGGAAATTGGATTACATTCTATCATAAAAATTACGATGTGGTAAAAATATATGTGGATTCTTTGTTTGACTTCAACAAAAGTTTAGAAATTAAATTATCCGAAAAAACAATTAGGATTGAAGAAGTTGTGGTTGAAAAAAAACAACCTTTTTTAAAAGGTTTGAAAACAGGAATGCCTGTGATTTTAGATAATAAACCAAGTGTTCATTTTAATGACGGTTCCATACCAAACGGAATGGATTTTATAGCAATTGGTAAAATGATTGTTGGGTTATTCAAAAATAAAGATAAAGCAGAAATGAAAGCCAAAGTGCCAGTTCAATTCAGGGCTTTTACTGCTTTAAGTTATAGTACAGATTTTTTAGCTTCTAGTTTAAAATTGAAACCAGAAGAAATTGAAATATTTCTAAATTTCTGTAGTTTCGATCCAAAAGCAATAGAGGCTGTTGAAAATTCCGATAAATTAATTTTGTTGCAATTTCTTATTTTAAAATCGGAAGAATACAAAAAAGTATATCAAAAAGAATAATTTATTCTTTCACCGCATCATGAACCTGAACAGGTTTGCCGTCATTCCATAAAGTTAAAATATCAGTTGCAGCACTTGCGCCACTTCCAGCAG
>JAUMDQ010000209.1:949-3811 GCA_032121715.1 Flavobacterium sp. | reverse complement strand
ATCACAATCTGCCTACGGATATCATGGAGATGATAAAAAAATTGGTACAAATCAACCTATTATTTGTATTGTAACTTTAAACGATATTAAAACAGTAACCCCAGAATAATTAAATTTTAAAATGAAAAGAATATTAATTGCCCTATTTTTTTTAAGTACAATATTGCTTTCTTGCAATAATAAAGTAGAAAAAGGTGAATTGTCAGACGGTTTATACGCATTAATTGAAACCTCAAAAGGAGACATTACCGTAAAATTAGAATTCGAAAAAGTTCCATTTACTGTGGCCAACTTCGTAACACTAGCGGAAGGAAAAAATAATTATGTAAGTCCTAACTACAAAGGAATTCATTTTTATGACGGATTAACTTTTCACAGAGTGGAATCAAATCCACCAATGATTCAAGGTGGAGATCCAATGGCTTCAGGTCAAGGCGGACCAGGTTATAAATTTAAAGATGAATTTCACCCAGAATTAAATCACGGAAAAGCAGGAATAATTTCTATGGCTAATTCAGGTCCAAATACAAACGGCTCACAATTCTTTATTACAACTGATCAAACTTCATTTTTAGATGGAAAACATTCTGTTTTTGGAGAAGTCGTTAATGGTGTTGATATCGCAAGTACAGTTGTAGTTGGTGATCAAATTAACAAAGTTAAAATCATCAGAATCGGTCAAGCTGCGAAAAAGTTTGATGCAGTAAAAGTATTTAAAGAATATTTTGAAAAGCAAGCCGAATTACAAAAGGTTCTTGAAGTTGTAAAAGCAAAAAAAGTAGCATTTATTGAAGATATCAAAGCAACCGGAACTAAAACAAAATCAGGATTAATTTACAAAATTTTAAAGTCAGGAGCAGGAAAAAAACCTACTCGAGCACAAGAGGTTTTTGTACATTATGCAGGCTTCTTTGTTGACGGTACACTTTTTGATACTAGCTACGAAGCAGTTGCTCAAGAAAATGGAGTTTTAGATTTAGCCAGAAAAGAGGCAAAAGGATACGCTCCTTTTCCTTTCGTATATGGAAATAAAACAGGCTTAATCCCTGGATTCATTGAAGGCTTAGAAAACATGAAATTTGGAGATAAAATGGCACTTATTATTCCGAGCCATTTAGGATATGGTGAACAAGGTTATGCCGCAATTCCGCCAAATGCAACCTTATTATTTGAAATTGAACTATTAGAAAAACAATAAATATTTACATATGAAAAAGTTATTATTACTATTCTGTGCCTTAACCTTAACAGTTACATCAGCACAAACAAAAAAAGAAAAAACTAAAAAAACAGTTGAAGATGTTATCATTGCAGAAATTTATACCAATAAAGGTAAAATTGCTTTACAATTAGAATATCAAAAAACGCCAATCACAGTTGCTAACTTCATTTCATTAGCTGAAGGAACAAATACTTTCGTTACGAACGACAGAAAAGGAAAACCTTTTTATAATGGATTAAAATTCCATAGAGTAATTGCTAACTTTATGATTCAAGGTGGTTGTCCATTAGGAAATGGTTCTGGAGACCCAGGTTACAAATTTAAAGACGAATTTGACCCAAGCTTAAAACATGATAAACCAGGAATTTTTTCTATGGCAAATTCTGGACCTGCTACAAATGGTTCACAGTTTTTCATCACACATAAAGACACGCCTTGGTTAGACAATAAACACAGTGTTTTTGGACATGTTATTGAAGGTCAAAAAGTAGTTGATGCAATTGCTCAAGATGATATGATTGAAAAAGTTGTTATTATTAGAAAAGGGAAATTAGCCAAAAAATTTGATGCGGTTAAGATATTTTCAGAATACATGAAAATGAAACCTGAATTAGACAGAAAAGCAGCAGAAGAAGCTAAAGTAAAGGCTGAAGCACAAGCAAAATTAGAAACAGAAAGAAGACAAAAAGAAGCAGAAGCAAAAACCATTGCAGATGCTGAAATGAAAGCAAAATTAGGTCCAATTTTAACTGCAAAAGTAGCTGAATTTAATGCATTAAAAGCAAAATCAACTAAAACACCTTCAGGTTTACAATACAGTATTTTGAAAAAAGGATCTGGTGTAAAACCAACTGAAGGAAAAGATATTTATGTTCATTATGCAGGGTATTTAGAAGACGGAACTTTATTTGACAGCAGCTACGAAGCAATAAATAAGGTATACGGAAAATTCGACCAAAACAGAGCGAATCAAAATGGATACCAACCTTTCCCTTTTAAATACGGAAACAAAGGCGGTTTAATCCCAGGTTTCTTAGAAGGAATTAATAATATGAATTTCAATGACAAAGCTATTTTCTTCATACCTTCAAATTTAGGATATGGTGAAAAAGGTGCTGGAAATGTAATTCCACCAAATAGTAACATTATTTTTGAGGTGGAAATTTTAGAAAGTTTACCTACTCCAACAACACCAACTGCTGTAAAACAATAATACACCTTTAAATAAAAAAATCTCATCTTGTTTTAGTACGAGATGAGATTTTTTATTTTTACCAAAATAGAACAATCACATAATTATTCCTTCATTTCAACGCATAAACCAACACCAATTATATTAGGAACAAATCCAAATTTAGATTTTGGAAAAAATTTCACAATATATTTTCCTTTCTTAAGTTTCAATTTTTCTTTCACTAAAAACTTAACATCACAAACGTCACCCATACACTCTGAATTTTTAAAATTGACTATAACATCGCCTTTTTCAATGGAACCATTAGGTTTTGTAACTTCAAAATTCACAGGAAACTCATTCATTTCTGAACCTAAAACATGACTTATTTCAATAAATACATTATAGCTTTTATCATCTTCTAAGATTTCAAAAGTATGTATTTTTACATCGCTTTCATTCCATC
>JAUMDQ010000209.1:0-939 GCA_032121715.1 Flavobacterium sp. | reverse complement strand
AATATCTACAACACTTTACACAACTTTTTTTTTACAAATCCTTCAAAGAAAAGACAAATACTTACACAACTTTACACATTTTTACAACAACAACTATACAACATTTTTCAAAATTTCTATACACTTGTTTTTTATCACAGGATAAAGTAACAAATAGTACCAAAAGTAGTATTACAGTTTTTTTCATAATTTGTAGGTTAAAGTTTTTACTAATGTATAAAAAAGGCATTGTATTTGCTTACTTTTGTAATTAAATTTAAATAATGGCACGAATTTTATCAATTGATTACGGACAAAAACGAACTGGAATTGCAGTTACAGACGATTTTCAAATTATTGCTAGTGGCTTAACAACCATTCCATCTGCAGAATTGATTTCATTCTTAAAAACTTATTTTTTGAAAGAAAACGTAGAAACCGTAATTATTGGCGAACCCAAACAAATGAATGGTTTACCAAGCGAAAGTGCAGAAATTATTGAAAAATTCATCGTGCAATTTCATATCGAATTTCCAACGATGAAAATGGAACGTGTAGATGAACGTTTTACATCAAAAATGGCATTCCAAACCATGATTGATAGTGGCTTAAAGAAAAAACAACGACAAAATAAAGGCTTAATTGACGAAATTGCCGCTACAATTCTGTTACAAGATTATTTGAATTACAAGAAATAAATAGTAAATTTGAATTTAAGATGAACGAGTTTAGATTTATGAAACTTGAAACCTGAAATTTGAAACCTGAAACAAAAAAAATAACATAATGAATTTAGAAAGCCCAAAAACAAACGTAGAAAAATCAGCAGAATATATTTTTAATGCGTTAACTGATATTAAAAACTTCGAAAAATTAATGCCCGAAAACATTGCAAAGTTTGAAGTCATTGACGAAAATTGTTTCGAATTTGGTTTAAAAGGCATGCCAGAAATTAAATTG
>JAUMDQ010000208.1:6359-7268 GCA_032121715.1 Flavobacterium sp. | reverse complement strand
TTACATTACAGCTCGAACCAATATGGAAGGTGTGCAGTATATTCAAGATTTATTTCCGCATAAAAAAGTAAAAGCTTTCGATTTAGTAAAATCAAAAATTGAACCACGCGATAATGCCTTGCATTTAGATTGTTGTTTCCAACCGATTGGAACCAACAAAGGAATCATTTACAAAAGTGGTTTCCGTGAAGAAGCAGATTATATGTTTCTAGTAAACCTTTTTGGAAAAGAAAATTTATTTCATATTGAACGTGAAGAAATGTACCATATGAATTCAAATGTTTTCTCAATTGCACCAGATGTTGTAGTGTCGGAGAAAAATTTCACTAGGTTAAACAATTGGTTAAGAGCTAACGGATTTACAGTTGAAGAAATTCCATACGCTGAAATTTCAAAACAAGAAGGACTTTTACGTTGTTCGACATTACCATTAATTAGAGACTAAGAAACTAAGTTGCTCAGTAACTTAGTAACTCAATAAAACAAGATAATATGAAACAAACTACCAATACCATATTAATGATTCGTCCAGTGGCGTTTCGTATGAACGAACAAACAGCTGTGAACAACTATTACCAAAAAGTTTTAGATGATTTAACACCAGAAACAGTAAACTTTAAAGCAGTTCAAGAATTTGATGCTTATGTGGATAAACTAAAAAGCGTTGGTGTAAACGTGATTGTAATTCAAGACAAAAAAGAACCAGACACACCAGATAGTATTTTTCCAAATAATTGGATTTCTTTTCACGAAACAGGTGATGTTGCTTTATATCCAATGTTTGCTGAAAACAGAAGATTAGAAAGAAGAGAAGATATTTTAGATGTTTTGGAAGATAAAGGTTTCGAAATCACTGAAATTATGGATTATACTTCTGCTGAAGAAGATAACATATATTTAGAAGGAACA
>JAUMDQ010000208.1:4562-6349 GCA_032121715.1 Flavobacterium sp. | reverse complement strand
TATTTTTGAAGCGTTTCAAACGGTTAATGGTGAAAGAAAAGCGATTTATCATACGAATGTAATGATGTGTATTGCAGAAACTTTTGCCGTAATTTGCGCAGATTGTATCGATGATAAAAAAGAACGTAAAATGGTTTTAGAAAATCTAAAAGCAGACGGAAAAGAAATCATTTTAATCACGGAAGACCAAGTGAACAATTTCGCAGGAAATATGCTGCAAGTTCGTGGTAAGGACGACAAGCGTTATTTAGTGATGAGTAATTCGGCTTACCAAAGTTTAACGAAAGCTCAAATTGATAAAATTGAAAAACACTGTGAAATTTTACACGCGAGTTTAGATATTATTGAAGCTTGTGGTGGTGGAAGTGCTCGTTGTATGATGGCGGAAGTATTCTTACCAAAAGTAGAATAATAAATTAAATTATAATAAAATCCCGATTTCAAGTAAGAAGTCGGGATTTTTTATTTTTGATCAGTTTTAAATTTGGAAATATTTTTTATCATGCCATCGAAAATAAAATAATGAAATGGTAACATCGCATACCAATATAATCTGCCCCAAATACCATGTGGTCTGAATGTTGCAGTTTGATGTAAGGTATTGGTTTTGTCAATTCTAAATTCTAGCCAGGCTTCACCTGGAACTTTCATTTCTGCAAATAGTAACAAACGTTTGTTTTCTTTATCAGCCAATAAAACGCGCCAAAAATCTAAAGCATCGCCATTGTCTAATTGAGATGGATGTGTTCTTCCGCGACGAATGCCAATTCCTCCAAAAGCTTTGTCAAGCAAACCTCTAATGTTCCAAATCCATGTAGCATAATACCAACCACGATTTCCGCCAATAGACCAAATGTTTTCTATAGTTTGTTCTACATTGGTGATTTTAATTCGTTTTTTATCTTTAAAACAACCATATTTCGGAATTTGAATATAATTCGAAAGTGGCTGACTCAAGCGACTACTTGTTAAACTATCTTTCCAACTTGAAATAACAGAATTTTGCTCAATTTTATCAAACGCCAATCGGATGGCTTCTTTATAAGTTGTACCTTCAAACGGAATGATTCTTTTAATTTCCGAATCTTTTGCAATCACTTCTACTTTTAAACTGTTGATTAAATTTACCGCTAAATAATAGGAAGTTGAGGTTACAAAAAATAACCAATAAGACGATAATCGCGGTGTCATCAATGGAAAATTATAGACTTTCAATTTCAAATTCCTAACTTCTGCATATTGTTCCATCAATTGTTTGTAGGTCAGAATGTTTGGTCCAGCAATATCAAAAGATTTATTATACGTTTTCGGATTTTCAATTACGCCAATCAAATATCTTAAAACATCCCTGATAGCAATGGGATGCGTTCGAGTTAGAACCCATTTTGGTGCAATCATTATTGGAAGTTTTTCGCATAAATCTCTAATGATTTCGAAGGAAGAACTTCCTGAACCAACAATAATTCCAGCACGTAAAACCGTTAAATTATAACTTCCAGAGAATAAAATTTGTTCCACATTTAAACGAGATTGTAAATGTTTGGATAGTGAATTATTATTGACAATTCCACTCAAATAAATGACTTGTTTGATAGTGGAATTATCTAAATATTTATTAAAATTTTTAGCTGAAGTTTTTTCTAATTCATCAAAATCGCCAATAGAGGTCGACATAGAATGAATCATGTAATAGGCGATATCTGCATCGTTTAAGATAGCAGTTTCTTCATAAGGTTTTGTGAAATCAACTTCCCAAATGGAAATTTTTTGCAACGTTTCATCGTCAA
>JAUMDQ010000208.1:0-4552 GCA_032121715.1 Flavobacterium sp. | reverse complement strand
AATTCCTAATCGATTTTTGTCTCTAACCGCGCACACCACTTCATGACCTAAAAGTAAAAGTTCAGGTAGTAGTCGTCTGGAAACGTATCCATTGGCGCCAGTTAGTAAAATCTTCATGTCAAATTTTTATATGAAGATACGAGATTTTAAACTTTATTGCTGTCTAACAAAAGTTAAAATTGAAAAAGGAATAATTTAGAATTCGTATTAAATGCCTCTAATAATACTTAAAGTGGCACTAATAATGTATTGAATTCCGATAGCAATCGTTAAGAAACCAATGATTCGAGAAATCGCAACAATTCCAGATGAGCCAAGTATTTTTGCTAAATAATGAGCACTTCTTAAAACGATATAAATTAAAGTGGCAACAGCTAAAATAGCCAAACAAGAAAATAATATTTCCGTTGTTGTAATTACATTACCTGATTCACCTAACTCTTGATAATAAGCAATTAATAAAGAAATGGAACCCGGACCAGCTAACATCGGCATAGCTAATGGTGTTAAGGCAATATGTTGACGGGCTTCAGCTTCTTTTTGTACTTTTTTATTGATTCCTTTATTCTTGCTGAAATTTCCATTTAATAAAGAGAAACCTGAACTAGCAATGATAATTCCACCTGCAATTCGTAACGCAGTAATCGTTATTCCGAAAAAAGATAAAACGTATTGGCCTACAAAAAAAGATATCATTAAAATAATAAAGACATTGATTGAAGTGACAAGCGAAGTTTTTGAGCGTTCAGAAGAAGTGTAGCCTTGTGTTAACCCTACAAATATTGGAACAGTTCCAATTGGATTTAAAACGGAAAATAAAGCAACAAATAAATAAATAAAAATGTCCATAGTTTTTTTGCAAATATATCTTGTTAATCAAAGATAGAATTTAAAATAGAATTATATAAATGTAAATTAAAAAACATTTAGTAATTTAGAGGAAAATAAAATCTTACAAGATGAAAACTTTAGTATTAGGCGCAACCACCAACAAAGAAAGATATGCTTATAAAGCAATTCATAGTTTAATTGATAAAAGTCATCAAGTTGTTGCTATTGGCACAAAAGAAGGGATGGCTTTAGATGTGAAAATTGAAACTACAAAAGTTCCTTTTAGCGGAATTGATACGGTTACGTTATATCTAAATCCGAAAAATCAACAAGAATATTACGATTATATTATTTCCTTAAAACCAAGACGAGTGGTTTTCAATCCAGGAACCGAAAATCCAGAGTTTTATGAAATATTAAAGAAAAATAATATTGATTTTGAAGTCGCTTGCACGTTGGTTTTGTTAGCTACAAATCAGTATTAAATTTATTATCCTTTTTGTAATGACCAATGAATCATTTCATTTTCATTTTTAGTAATATCAAAATTTAGTTTTTTAAGAAGTTTGATAGAACTTGTGTTGTCGATTAGGCAACGAGCAGTGATTTCTTTGACAATATCTTCGGTAAAAGCCCATTTTATTAGTGCTTTTGTTGCTTCTTTCGCATAGCCATTTCCTCTTTCTTCTTTTATAATCCCATAACCAATATCAATATTTTCTTTTTTATAATTAAATCCTTTAAAACCAAGGTCTCCAATTATTTCTAAAGTGTCATTTTTGATGATCATCCAAGATTCAAAGCCTGTTGGTGCTTCAACTAAAGATAAATTAGTAAGTATTTTTGGTAACGTTTCTAAAACATCATCATCAGGCCAGCTTTTTCCTTTTTTTAAACCGATATTTTGCAAATCCGTAAAATCGTTATGAATCAGATTTTTGCAAATTTGTGTTGTAAATGGGATAAGAATTAGTCTTTCAGTTTGAAGTTTATCAATTTGTAATATTTGTACTTTCAACTTGTGAGAAGTTTATTTAGATAAAAAATTTAAATTGTTTGTTCCTTTTTACTGATTAAAAACAATCCAATAAAAGTTATGAATCCGTTTACGATAATTAATTCTTCTGCGAAAGCATATGGAATTAGTTTTGGAGCTTCTGCGTCAATTCCAGAATTCATACTAATTAAATAAGTTATCGCTGGTGATAACAAACAAATAAAAGGAACCAATTTATCTTTTACGGAACGTTTTTTAATTAAAATACCAAAAGCAAATAAACCTAAAAGAGGTCCATAAGTATACGATGCCACTTTGAAAATTAGTTTAACAACAGATTGATTCGTTAATGAATTAAATATCAGAATCACGACAAAAATCGCTAATGAAAATCCGATGTGAACTAAATGTCTAGTGTTAACAGTTTTAGTAGTTTCTTCTTTTTTCTCCATTTGTAAAAAATCAATGCAAAACGAAGTGGTTAAAGCGGTTAAAGCCGAATCGGTTGTAGCAAAAGTTGCCGCAGTTAATCCAAGTAAAAATACTACTGCCGGAACTAAAGCAAAATGATTGAAAGCAATTTCAGGAAATAATAAATCGGTTCTAACAGCGCCATCTAACATAGGAACTGGAATGTTGTTTTTCGCAGCATATAAATATAAAAGAGCACCAACACTCAAGAAAAACAAATTGATTACCACAAATATTCCTGTGAAAGTGAACATGTTTTTTTGTGCTTCTTTAATGTTTTTACAACTTAAGTTTTTCTGCATCAAATCTTGGTCTAAACCAACCATGGCAATAGTTACGAAAATTCCACCTAAGATTTGTTTTATAAAATGTTGTCCAGAACCAATAAAATCTTCAAAAAAGAAAATTTTAGAATATTTTGAATTGTCAATTTCAGCAATAGCTTCACTAAATCCGAAATCTAAACTATCACAAACGAAATAAATAGTGAAGAAAACTGAACTTACTAAAAACACAGTTTGTAAAGTATCTGTGATAATAATGGTTTTTAATCCGCCTTTATAAGTGTAGGCGAAAATTAATCCTAAACTAATTAAAACGGTAGCAGAAAAAGGAATTCCAAATTTATCGAAAACAAAATTTTGCAACACTAAAACTACTAAATATAAACGGAAAGCCGAACCAATTGTTCTACTCAATAAGAAAATAAACGAAGCGGTTTTGTAGCTAAAATAGCCTAATCGTTGTTCGATGTAGGTGTAAATTGAGGTTAAATTTAATCTGTAATATAATGGTAGTAATACGGTTGATACAATAATAAAACCGATTGCATTTCCTAAAATGAATTGAAAATACGCAAATTGATTCGCATCAACTGCTCCAGGAACAGAAATAAAAGTAACACCAGAAAGTGCGGTTCCAATCATTCCAAAGGCTACCAAATACCAAGGCGATTTTTTATTGGCTTTGAAAAAAGTGTCATTACTACTTCCTGATTTTTTATTCATGAAATACGAAATTCCGAACAAAACAATAAAATAAGAAAGAAAAAATAGTAGTATGGTAATTGGCTGCATAAGTTTTTTTTACAAAAATAGCAGAATAATGCAAATTCAAAGCATATTTGTTTACATTTGAAAAAATTAATTTAGTCACAGATGAAAAACATACTTACAAAAAAGTTATTTTACTTTTTAGCACTATTTACAGTGTCATTTTCTTTTGCACAAGATGAAATTGTTGAAGAAATTGAAGATGCTCCAGAAGTTGTAATTGATATGGATTTCAATAAGTCTTTATATGCAAATAATTTCGGTAATATGTATATGTCTGATTCTCCAAAGGCAGTTTTGATGGCCATGATAATTCCTCAAAGTTATGAGTCGGGAAAAACAGAATTAACTAAAGCTATGGAGCCAGACTTGAAAAATTTTAAAACCCAAGAGTTTTCAGTGAACGGATTAAAATATTATTCTTGTACCGGAACGATGATGCAGAGTAGTGTTGAGGTTTTTGTGGAAGTAATGATAAAAAAAACAGATGATAATTCTTGTCTTATGATTTCATCCATGTATGAAGTTGGTGTAAAAGAAAAATATGGTAAAGAAGCAAAAAGAGCGATTATTTCTGCTAAAGTTATCTAATAAAACGAAATAAAATCTATTAAAAACCTATTTATAGAAATGTAAATAGGTTTTTTCTTTTAAGGTGTATTCTGAAAAATAACTATTAGTAAATAAAATATTAAATCAATAAAAACTAATTTTTAGAAGCCACCTTATTATATTTGCAAAATGGAATTCTCATCAAAATTATTAGAAAATGCTGTAAATGAAGTGGCTATGTTACCAGGAATTGGTAAACGTACGGCTATGCGTTTGGTTTTACATTTATTGAAACAGCCGAGTGAACAAACACAATTGCTAACGGAAGCATTAACTAAAATGCGAAACGAAATAATTTATTGTCAAAGTTGTCATAATATTTCAGATAATGCGATTTGCGAAATATGTAATAATACTTCAAGAGATAGTTCTATTGTTTGTGTTGTGGAAGATGTTAGAGACGTAATGGCGATTGAAAACACAAGAATGTACAAAGGAATTTATCACGTTTTAGGTGGGAAAATTTCACCTATTGAAGGTGTTTCGCCAAGTCAATTAAATATAACTTCGTTGGTGGAAAAAGTCAAGCAACAAAAAGTTTCTGAAATTATCTTTGCGTTAAGTTCTACTATGGAAGGCGACACTACAA
>JAUMDQ010000207.1:0-4873 GCA_032121715.1 Flavobacterium sp. | reverse complement strand
AGTTTCCCTTTTTGTTCTTCCCAATCTCCTTTTAATTCTGTAGTATTCATATTTATAAGTTTTATATTAAGAATGAATTTTCTTAATTTCACAAAGCGTAATCTGTTTATTTATGTTTTTATGTTAGGTATTAAAAACGGAATCTAATACCTAAAGCGATATCTGGACCGAAACTGTTTTCTCTAAATGAATCAGAATTAAAATACATTTCTGGTCTAAAATCTAATGAAAGTTGAATTGGCACATCAAAATTATATTCAATACCTAAATCTCCAGCAATTAAAGCATAAGCACCGTTGTCGTTATCAAAATCATTGTTGTTGTTATCATAACTCCAAGTTCCTACTCCACCTCCAACACCTGCATACCAGTTGAATCCACCATCTATATTCCAAACCCATTGGTATAAACCTACCAATATAATGGCATCAACATTGTTACTATTTCTCCAACCTAAGTCTAATTCTAATCTGTTGTTATCAGATAATTTTCTTTGGTAAGAAAGTTCTCCTCCGAATCCGTCATTATCGCCTAAACGCAGACCGAATGCATTTTTAGATGAGTTTTGAGCTTGTGCACTAAATGATAATCCAATTATCAAACTAGCAACTAAAAAAATTTTTTTCATAAGTAAAGTTTATTGTTATTTTTATTAATGTAAAGGTCCTACTTAACCCACTATTGTTTGTTACAAAATTTGCAGGAAAACTTGTAAAATTCATAGTTTTAAATTTGGTTATCTGTATTAGCTTCTTTCATTTTAGCGTTTAAATCTTCTTTTTGGGCTTGAGCTATTTCTTCTTCTATTTCTTCTTCTATTTCTTCTTCCGTTTCAATATATTCTTTGGATAATTCCATAATTTCTTTTTCCGTTTTCTGATTGGTGTCCATCACTGCATTGTTAGCAGTTTCATGAGAAGAAATTAATTCATTAACTTTTAAATGTATCAACGCCGAATATCTATTAAACGATTTCTGAATGATAAATAAACTTAAAAATGTAGTTCCGAAAATAAAATCGCCTATATTCTGATGCATATCACTTGAACTAAACAAAGTGGTAATCCACCAATACATTACTAAAACCAGTGCTAAAATAAATGTGATTGAATTACCCAAAACTCTAGTTGCTAATGAAACTAATTTTTCAAAATTTCGTTCCACGGTGAAATAAAACTCTTTCATATTAGCTGATATAAAAACAATCGTTGACAAAAGCAACTTGCTCATTATCTGTAAGTTTATCTGTATTTTTTAAAGTAAATTCTACATTTAAAAACTTAGCATCTGCTTGTAAAATATTTAATAATTCGGTTTTAGCATTGGTGGCACCAAATAATAAAACAGACTCATAATTTAATAATTCTTCTCGAAGTTTTAAATAAAATTCTTGTTGTAAATTCTGTTCTTTATTATGTATTTGACTTTCTCCTTTTTGTAGAATTTCTTTTTTTTCAGAACGATTAAACTCAGATTTTATAGTTTTTATAGCTTCAGCAGAATTAATATATTCAATTATATTTGCCGTAAAGTGATCCATATAAACTGCTACTTTCTTTATTTTTTCCATGTTTTAAAATTTAAAATTTATTAATAAATCCGTCATGATTAGGTGCATATTTTCGAAGTAAATCTTCTAAAGAATCATAATAGTCTTGAAGGATTTTGACATTGATTTCTGGACTTTCAGAATTTGGAATTGTCACAGGCATTTCGCCAAGAAATTTCATTAATTCAGGATATTCATTACGAATAGTCATTGTCATTTTTACAATATTTTCGTTGAGTTCTGCTTCTGTTTTCATAATCATAAATGAATTTAAAAAGGAGAAAGTCTTAAAGCTAAATATCTAAAATTGCAAACTCATTTGCCAAGATAATACAAGGTTGATTTTTGATAACAACTTGTATTATTACACAGTTTCACTTACTTTTTTGGATATCAAAAAACTTCAAGACTAACTCTCTTTTGTACTATTTCAAATTTAGCTTGAATATGAAATAAAATTGTTATACAATAGTCATCAAAAGTTTCAAAATTCATAGATTTTAAAAACAACATAAAAAAAACAGCACTAAAAATAGTGCTGTTTTTCAATACCTTTTATGGTCTTAAATCTTACTTTTATTCCAATTAAATTCCTGCAATAACTTTTAACTCATTCACAAAACGTTCTGCTAATACATCTGCTTCTTGTTGTGTTGGCGCTTCTGTATAAATACGAATAATTGGTTCTGTATTGGATTTTCTTAAATGCACCCATTCTGTAGCAAAATCAATTTTCACACCGTCAATTGTTGAAATTTGCTCATTTTTATAGGTTGCTGTTAACGATTCTAAAATCGCA
Organism: Flavobacterium sp.; assembly: GCA_032121715.1. Taxonomy (GTDB): domain Bacteria; phylum Bacteroidota; class Bacteroidia; order Flavobacteriales; family Flavobacteriaceae; genus Flavobacterium. The sequence goes on along the minus strand of JAUMDQ010000207.1, from coordinate 2,525 downwards.
TCGACATCAATTTGAGGTGTCAATTCAATTTTATTTTTACTCATGTAATATTGCGGATAACTCGCACGCAATTCGGCAACTGTTTTATCTTGACCCGCTAAATACGTTAAGAATAAAGCCACACCTACCAAACTATCTCTTCCATAATGTAATTCTGGATAAATGATTCCGCCGTTTCCTTCACCACCAATAATTGCGTTGGTTTTCTTCATTAATTCTACCACATTCACCTCACCTACTGCACTTGCTTGGTAACTTCCATTATGTTTTTCAGTAATATCGCGTAAAGCACGAGATGAACTCATATTAGAAACTGTATTTCCTGGCGTTTTACTCAATACATAATCGGCCACAGCCACCAAAGTATATTCTTCACCAAACATTTCGCCGTCGTTAGAAATAAACGCTAAACGGTCTACATCTGGATCAACCACAATTCCGAAATCAGCTTTCTCATCCATAACCAATTTACAAATATCACCTAAATGTTCTTTCAAAGGTTCTGGATTGTGAGGGAAATGTCCGTTTGGTTCGCAGTATAATTTTATCACTTCAACACCCATTTGCTCCAATAAATTTGGTATAATGATTCCTCCAGTTGAATTCACTCCATCAACAACAACTTTATATTTCTTAGTTTTCACTAAATCTGCATCTACTAAAGGTAATTCTAACACTTCATCAATATGAATATCCATATAAGAATCGTTAATCGTAACTTCACCTAATGAATCTACATCCACAAAATCAAAAGCTTCAGCGTCAGCAATTTCTAAAATTTTTGCGCCTTCAGCCCCACTTAAAAACTCACCTTTTGCATTCAATAATTTCAAAGCATTCCATTGTTTCGGATTGTGTGAAGCAGTTAAAATAATTCCACCATCGGCATTTTCCATTGGAACAGCCACTTCAACAGTTGGTGTGGTTGATAAACCTAAATCAATTACATCAATTCCTAAACCTAAAAGTGTATTTTGTACTAAATTATGAATCATCGGTCCCGAAATACGAGCATCTCGACCAATTACAACTTTTAGTTTTCTATCTGTAACAGTATTATTATTTTTCAAGAAAGTTCCATAAGCCGAAGCAAATTTCACCGCATCAACAGGAGTTAGGTTATCGCCTACTTTTCCACCAATAGTTCCACGAATTCCTGATATAGATTTTATTAAAGTCATTTATTTTAATTTTTTTATGAATTACAAATATAAAAAGTTCCAACAAGCAATTTCATTATTTAGAAAAAGAATTTTATATATTTACGAAAGAAATTTCAACACAAAACCTTCTAATTCGAAAAAAATTGAACTATTTAGCTCACATCTATTTATCTGATGAAGATGATTTTATCAAAATCGGTAATTTTATGGCTGATGCGGTAAAAGGAAATCACTATGAGCAGTATCCTGTTGGAATTCAAATTGGAATTAGATTGCACCGATTTATTGATAGTTTCACCGATTCTCATCCCGTTTACCGACAAAGTAAACATCGTTTACACGATAAATTCGGACATTATTCTGGTGTGATTATGGATATTGTCTACGATCATTATTTAGCGAAAAACTGGAACCAATTTTCTACTACTCAATTAGAAGATTATGCAGATACTTTTTATAAATTATTACAAGACAATTTCGATATTTTAACGGAGAAAACACAAAATTCATTACCATACATGATGGAAACCAATTGGTTAGTTTGTTATAAAAGTTTGGCTGGATTGGAATTAATTTTATTTCAAATGGATCATAGAACTCAAAATCGCGTAAATATGCCCGCTGCCATGGAAGATATCAAGCTGTTTTATACAGAAATTGAACAAGAATTTTTTACTTTTTTTACCGAATTAGAACAACAATGTAAACTAGAATTAGATAAGTTAAGAAATGAGTTTCGTTACCACAATTAAACAACTTTTTGAAGCTCAAGAAGACGTTGCTTACGGACAAAAACAGAGCGATTATTTGAAAAATAATTTTCCTTGTTATGGTGTTCCGACTCAAGCTAGACGAGATATTTTAAAAGATTGTGCTGCTGAATATCAAGAAGATATTAAAGAAAATTTCAGAACTATTTGTTGGGAATTATACCAATTTTCACACAGAGAAATGCATCATGCTTCCATTGATATTTTCATTAAAGAAAGTAAGAAAAAATTTCAAATTAATGATATTCATTTAATTGAAAAACTCATCACAACTAATTCGTGGTGGGACAGCGTTGATACATTAGCAAAGTATGCTGTTGGTGGTTATTTAACGAAATTTCCTGAAAAGAAATATGCAATTATCGACCAATTTTCTAATTCTGATAATATGTGGCTAAACCGAACTGCTATTATTTTTCAATTGGGTTATAAAGGAAAAACCGATTTCGATCTCCTAATTTCCGAATGCGAAAAACACAAACATTCTAATGAATTTTTCATTCAAAAAGCTATTGGTTGGGCTTTACGCGAATATGGTTCAATAAATCCAAGTGGTGTTTTAGAATATGTAAAAAATGCGAATTTAAAGCCA
>JAUMDQ010000206.1:4610-8621 GCA_032121715.1 Flavobacterium sp. | reverse complement strand
ACACGAGCACGAGCTCCTGGAGGCTCATTCATTTGTCCGAAAACGAAAGTAGCTTTAGACTCTCTCATTCCTGGCATATCTACTTTAGATAAATCCCATCCTCCATTTTCCATAGAGTGCATGAATTCATCACCGTATTTTATAATTCCTGACTCTAACATCTCACGAAGTAAGTCATTTCCTTCACGTGTTCTTTCTCCTACTCCTGCGAATACTGAAAGTCCACCGTGACCTTTTGCGATATTGTTAATTAATTCTTGAATTAATACAGTTTTACCTACTCCAGCACCACCGAATAAACCAATTTTACCTCCTTTTGCATAAGGCTCAATTAAGTCAATTACTTTAATACCTGTAAATAAAACTTCAGAAGAAGTAGCTAAATCTTCAAATCTTGGTGCAGCACGGTGAATAGACATCCCGTTATCTCCGTCTTTAGGTAATTCCCCTAAACCATCGATAGCATCACCAATAACATTGAATAAACGACCATAAACATCTGGTCCAATTGGCATTTTGATTGGGTTTCCTGTTCCAACCACTTCAGTACCTCTTGATAAACCATCAGAAGAGTCCATTGAGATAGTACGTACTGTATTTTCCCCAATGTGAGATTGTACTTCTAATACTAATTTAGTACCGTCTTTTTTAGTAATTTCTAATGAATCATAAATTTTTGGAAGTTCACCGTTAGTAGTGTCAAACACTACATCTACAACTGGTCCAATAATTTGTGCAACTTTTCCTGTAACTTTAGACATTGCTTATGTATTTATTTAATAGCTATTTATTATTGAAAAAAAACATACTTTTTTCAGAGTGCAAAGATAGTTTTTTTAGATGCAATTATGCAATATATTTTTTGAATTTTTTTCAATAAAAAAGCGAAATACTAATTATTTCGCTTTTTTATGTTATTCTACGGTCACTGATTTTGCCAAATTCCTAGGCTGATCCACATTACAACCTCTCAATACTGCAATATGATAAGATAACAATTGCAATGGAATTGTGGTTAATAATGGCGTTAACGCTTCAGAAGTTTCTGGAATTTCAATTACGTGATCTGCTAAAGCTTTTACTTGTGTATCTCCTTTAGTAACTACGGCAATAATTTTCCCGCTTCTAGATTTTATTTCTTGAATATTACTCACTACTTTATCGTAATGACCTTTATTTGGCGCAATAACTATAACTGGCATTTGTTCGTCAATTAAAGCAATTGGTCCGTGTTTCATTTCAGCAGCTGGGTAACCTTCTGCGTGAATATATGATATCTCTTTTAATTTTAAAGCACCTTCTAAAGCTACGGGAAAATTAAATCCTCTTCCTAAATACAAGGCATTCGGTACATCTTTATAAATACCAGCAATTGTTTTTGCTACATCATTGGTTTGTAACGCTTCTTGTACTTTTTCTGGAATCATTTCTAATTCTAACAAATAACGTTGGTAATCAGAATGATTCATGGTTCCTTTTGCTTTTGCTAATCGTAAAGCAATAAGTGTAAGAATAGTAATCTGAGTAGTAAATGCTTTTGTTGACGCTACACCAATTTCCGGCCCAGCATGCGTATAAGCACCCGCGTCCGTTTCTCTAGAAATAGAAGAACCTACTACATTACAAACACCAAAAACAAACGCACCGTTTTCTTTCGCTAATTTGATTGCTGCTAATGTATCAGCTGTTTCACCAGATTGTGAAATAGCAATTACAACGTCATCTTTATTTATAATCGGATTTCTATATCTGAATTCTGAAGCATATTCTACTTCAACAGGAATTCTTGCAAATTCTTCGATAACATATTCGGCAACTAAACAAGCATGCCAAGAAGTTCCACAAGCGATAATAAGAATTCGTTTCGCATTCGTAAATCTTTCTAAATTATCTTCTACACCAGACATTTGAATAATACCTTTGTTTGCCAATAATCTACCTCTGTAAGTATCTTTAATTACGTTTGGTTGTTCGTAAATTTCTTTTAACATGAAATGTTCGTAACCGCCTTTTTCGATTTGCTCTAAATTCATTTGCAATTCTTGAACGTAAGGATCAACTAAAGAATCATCTTTAATTTTACGAACTTTCATTGGTTTATTCAAACGAATAATAGCCATTTCTTCATCTTCTAAATAAATAGCATTTGAAGTAAATTCAATAAACGGAGAAGCATCTGAAGCAACGAAATATTCATCTTCACCAATACCAATGGCAAGTGGAGAACCTAAACGCGCGCATACTAATTCGTCTGGCTTATTCATATCAAATACTACAATTGCATAAGCTCCAACCACCTGATTTAAGGCAACTTGAACCGCTTTTCCTAATTTTAAATTATCTGTTTTCTGAACATCTTCAATTAAGTTAATTAAAACTTCTGTATCCGTATCAGAATGAAAAACATATCCCCTTTTGATTAATTCTTTTTTTAACGGCTCATAATTTTCAATAATTCCGTTATGAACAATCGCTAATTTTCCTGAATTTGAAAAATGCGGATGTGAATTTACATCATTTGGCACACCGTGAGTTGCCCAACGTGTATGTCCAAAACCAATATGTCCTTCTGTAGATATTTCTTTAGCTACTTTTTCTTCTAAATCGGAAACTTTTCCTTTAGTTTTACAAAGTTTCAATTCTTTACCATCATATAAAACAAGACCAGCACTATCGTATCCACGATATTCTAATCTTTTCAATCCTTTTATAATAATTGGATATGCTTCTCTATGACCAATATAACCTACGATTCCACACATATATATAAGAGTTTAGTTTGGTTTTGTAAAATGAATTGTTAATTTTAATTTTTGTGAAACAACTTCTCCAGTAGAAGGATCTGTATAAGTTGCCGTACTTCCTGTTCCATGCAAAACCGTTCCTTGCTGAGCAATAATTGAAGCAACTGGGAAATAATCAATACTTGGTCCAGAACCAAATGTTATTGGCGATTTATAATAAAAATTACCTGTTAACCCTATGTTTTCAGTAACACACAATCCTAATTTTACATTTTTATTCACGTTAACATTACTACTATTAATAAGATTATTAATGTGTTGCGTAATTCTAATCTTATATTTCACTCCTTTTTCAGAACCTGTATCATCTCTTACAATAATACCTCCATGAATAAGTTTATTTCTTTTTGAATTAGAACTTGTACTCGTATCAAAAAAATAATCTGCTAAAGGTTTTTGATTGGTTGCATCAAACAAATACAATCTTTCTGCTTCTACCTGATTTGCTCCTGCCATAGCTGTTCTATCAATATAAAACTCTAAATAAGCGTCATTAATCAACCAACCTTTTAATTTCAATTCTTCTAATTCATCTGGTACTTGATTTGCACCTGGAACAAAAACACCATCTACAATTCCTTTTACATCTGTATCTCCAAAAACATCCATATAAACCACAGAACCTTTTCCTCCTTTAACATACAATCTGTCATTTTGTCCAAAAGTAGGACTTCCAAAAGTATTCGCAGGGTCTGACAAACCTGAATTATAATTACCCGTAGGTGTATCTGTATATGCAAAATCTTGTAACGAAACTGTATTTCCGCTTGAATTTGTACCTAAACCCATTAAAAAAGTCTTAGTCGTTGGAACGGTTGCACCAGTATCAATAGAATGATACTCAACATTAAGCTTTGCAATATTAAAATTTAACATCGCCATCGCTCCTTCTTCACCAGCAATTTGTTCCATTTGGAAATACAAACCTTTAAAATACTGTCTGAATTCGTTATTATTAAACAAATTTCCACTAGCGGATTCTATTATTTTTTTCTTAAAAAAATCTTTATTTAAATGCAAATAAATCCCAGGCGATAAACGTTCTTTTACCACATATTTTGTTGGGTCAGTTGTAAAAGCATCATTTGCATCTACAAATTCGATATTACCAGAAACTGTATTTAGTTTTGTTTTGTAAATAACAATTTCAGATTTGTTGAAAAAGAATTCATCATTTTCCGCAACATTTGAACTGTTGTTTAATCTG
>JAUMDQ010000206.1:0-4600 GCA_032121715.1 Flavobacterium sp. | reverse complement strand
TCCACCGCTTGTAACGCTTATTGAATTTCCACTTGCATCAGCACCACGTTTTTGAGCATCAATTACATTATCCATGTCTGAATAATATTTAGACCCAATATCCTGATTAGGACCTTCAAAAGAACTTAAAGAATACCCATTTTCATAAACACTCAATTTCATTTTACTTTCTTTATTAGCGCCATAAATTGAATCAAGTGAATACACATTTGAACCATCTGCGTTTGAAGTTTTAAGCGTACTAAAATATGGAATATACAAAGTTACATCATCCACTTGTACTGCGGTTCCAAAACTAGGATTTGCAGTTTTCAAGACTAAATCTGTTACGAAATTTGCTTTTGTTTCCCCAAAAAACGGGTTGTTATAAAATCCTAGTGGATTAATTGGTAAATTATTAGTTTGAACTTCTCCAGTTCGAACAGAATATGCTTTTAAACCCACATTGTATGTGTCAAAATCAAAATGTTCATCACCTACTAAATCCGATCCAATTGTATTAAAATCTTGATCACAAGAAATAAATACCATTGAAAAAACTAAAAATAAAACTGCTATTTTCTTTTTCATTATAATTATTGTACTTTATTTTTTAAAAAATCTAAATATGCCTCTTTGAAAATTTCTTTCGGGGTGAAAGGTAAAAAAGGTTTTTTCGAAGTTTCTATATATTTTGTTAAATCTGCCGACAAGTCATTTGACGCAATAATAATTCCATCAGAATGATCAATTGTAGCTTTCATTAAATTATTGAAAATCGGCTCTTTATAAATTGAAATGGCATCAGCTGGCAAATTATCGTAAGCCAATTTAGTAATCATTTCCGTATCTAAAGTTCCTTCAAAATCATTATTGTAAACAGATGTGATAATCTTTGTGTCTTCAAAAATACCTTCATCTTTGTAGTAGTGTTTTAAATAAACAGGCAATAAAGAAGCCATCCAACCGTGAACGTGAATAATATCTGGTACCCAATTTAATTTTTTTACGGTTTCAACTACACCTTTTGCAAAGAAAATAGCTCTTTCATCGTTATCAGGATACAACACACCTTCTTCGTCAGAAAAAGTAGCTTTTCTTTTAAAATATTCATCATTATCAATAAAATAAACCTGAATTCTTTCTTTTGGAATTGATGCCACTTTGATAATTAAAGGCATATCCATGTCATTTACTACCAAATTCATCCCAGAAAGTCTAATTACTTCATGTAATTGATGTCTGCGTTCGTTGATATTTCCATATCTTGGCATAAAAATTCTTATCTGCCCTCCTACTTCATTTATCATTTTTGGCAGTTCATAAGAATGTAATGACACTTCATTTTCAGCTAAATAAGGCACTACTTCAGATGATACATATAATATCCTCTTGTCATTCATATAATAAATGTTATATTTTTGTTTAATATGCAAAATTATAAAAATTTATGGACTTATCTACTAAAATAGTAAGTTTGCATTTTATAATAATATCATATGCGCGTTTTTCAAACACAAAAAGAGCTTCAAATTGAACTAAATAAAACAGAAAATCAATCTAAAAACATTGGTTTTGTGCCTACTATGGGGGCTTTACACAAAGGTCATCTTTCCTTACTAGAACAATCTTTAGCCGAAAATGAAATTACCGTTTTAAGTATTTTTGTGAATCCAACTCAGTTTAATAATGCGGATGATTTAAAAAAATACCCACGAACTTTAGAAAAAGACGTGGAATTGGTGCAAAATTTAAATAAAAACATATTGGTTTACGCGCCAAGTGTAGCAGATATTTACGAAGGAAATACCATCTCTACTTCTTTTAATTACGATGGATTAGAAAATCAAATGGAAGGCAAACACCGACCTGGACATTTTGATGGCGTAGGAACAATTGTAAAAAAACTTTTCGAAATTATTAAACCAACGAATGCCTATTTCGGAGAAAAAGATTTTCAACAATTACAAATTGTTAGAAAGTTAGTTGTGAAATATAAAATTCCAGTCAATATCATTGGTTGCGAAATTTTCAGAGAAGCGAGTGGGTTAGCCATGAGTAGTCGTAACGAAAGACTTTCTGAAAGCGCCAAAAAGGAATCGAAATTAATTTTTCAAATACTATCAAAAGCAAAAGAAAAATTCCATACAAAATCTGCAAATGAAGTTGTTTTATTTGTGGAGAATGAATTCAAAAAAAAACCTAATTTTACATTAGAATATTTCGAAATTGCAGCTGAAGACACCCTTTTAACCTGCAAAAGAAAAGTAAAAAACAAAAAATACAGGGGCTTTATAGCCGTTTTTATTGAAAATATCAGGTTAATTGATAATATTTCATTAAAATAAATAATAAAATTTATTCGAATTAATTAACTTTGCAAAATGCAAATACAAGTAGTAAAATCTAAAATACACAGAGTTTCTGTTACTGGAGCCGATTTAAATTATATTGGAAGTATTACAATTGACGAAGCTCTACTGGAAGCGGCCAATATTGTGGAAGGTGAAAAAGTTGCCATTGTTAATGTTAACAATGGAGAACGTTTGGAAACTTATGCCATTAAAGGACCAAGAAATACTGGAGAAATCACATTAAATGGACCTGCAGCCAGAAAAGTACATCGTGGCGATATCATCATCATTATTGCTTACGGAATTATTGAATTTGAAGAAGCTAAAACATTTAAACCTTGCTTGGTTTTCCCTAACGAAAAAGACAATTCTTTAACTTAGTTTTGAAAGCGAAATTAAGTAAAATTGCCTCTTTATTTGTTCCGTTACTTTTAGGTTTCGGACTAATTTATTATCAATACACCACATTATCCGTTGAAGAATTAAACAAAATTAAATCGTGTTTTCAACAAGCCGATTATTTTTATATTTTTCTATCTTTATTTATTGCCTTATTTGGTTATTGGGCAAGAGCTTATCGTTGGAAATATTCCTTACAACATTTGGGTTACCAAACAGATTTTAAAAACGATTTAATGTCGGTTTGTGTTTCCTATTTTATGAATTTAACTATTCCAAGATCAGGAGAAATTACAAGAGCAGCTTTATTAAAAAGGTACGAAAATGTGCCATTTGATAAAGGTTTCGGAACCATTGTAGCCGAAAGAATTGTCGATTTACTTATCTTTTTCCTATTTGTTGGATTAGCATTTGTATTGCAATTTGAAAAACTATATGGCTTCATTAAACAAAAAATTGCCTTCGAAAAAATAATACTTTTCGGAATCATCGGATTGATTTTAGGTATCATTTTTCTTTTCGTTTGGATTTATGCCGAATGGGAAATCATCAAGAAACTAAAAAACAAATTATCCGGATTAATTGAAGGGATGTCAAGTATCCTAAAAATGAAGGACAAATGGAAATATATTTTCTTTTCTTTCTTTATTTGGTTTTCGTATTTAATTATGTTTTATGTCACTATTTTCGCTTTACCAGAAACTTCAAACATTGGTTTTGACATTATAATTATGGGCTTCATCTTTGGAAGTTTAGCTGTAGGTTTCACCAATGGTGGTTTGGGAGCTTATCCGTTAGCCATTGCCATGATATTTTCTTTATACGGCATTTCTAACGAAATCGGAACGGCTTTTGGCTGGTTAGTTTGGACTTCACAAACCATTTTAACCATATTACTTGGTTTAATATCTTACGCTTTTTTACCGCTCTACAATAAAAAATAATTAGTATATTGCTACATTATTTTACTAAATCAATTTATTATGAAGATTAAATCTATCCTACTATTTTTAATGGTTTCTATTACTGCTTTTGCTCAAAAAGTGGACGAAAAAATTCAATCCAAAAAACTAAATGACGAAAGAACTTTTTCAGTAATTACACCTGCTTCTTACGAAAGTAATCCAACCAAAAAATATCCAGTTTTAGTTTTACTAGATGGCGAATATTTAGCAGATCCTTTTTCAGGAATTCTAAAATATGGAAACTATTGGGACGATTTACCTGAAATGATAATTGTAGCCGTAAATCAAAATTATGGTGAAACACGTTTTAACGATAGTAATTACGGAGAAGATGGTTTGCCAGCAGATTCTGGCGCAAAATTTTTCGAATTTATTGGTTTCGAATTACTACCATATGTACAACAAAAATACAGAACGTTACCTTTTAGAATGATTGCTGGACATGACACTACAGCAGGATTTTTAAATTTTTATCTATATAAAGACGATCCGATTTTTAATGCATTTATCTCATTAGCACCAGAAATGGCTCCAGCTATGGAAGATAGAATTGCAGAAAGATTAGGTAAAATTCAAAAACCAATTTTTTACTATCACGCAACTTCTACTGGTGATTTAGAAGAAATTCAAGAGAAAACTAAGAAACTAGATGATGTAGCGAAAGATATTAAAAATCCGAATGTAATTTACAGATACGATGTTTTTAAAAATACGTCTCATTATTCATTAGTTGCAGAAGCTATTCCGAGTGCGATGTACTTTATTTTCAACGGTTATCAACCGATTTCAAAATTAGAATTCAACGAAAAAATTCTAAAACTAGAAAGTGGCTATGCACAATATTTAATCGACAAATACGATTATATCGAAAAGAAAATCGGAATTAAAATGCAACCAAGAATG
>JAUMDQ010000205.1:0-2073 GCA_032121715.1 Flavobacterium sp. | reverse complement strand
ATTGAAATCAAAAACAATTAATTTGTAGCGTTGATTGAGCATAAATATCCAACTCGATACCAATTAAAAAGAAATAAATTAGGATGGTTTCCAGTTAAGTTTTGAACTACATATTTTTCGAAAACAGAATGTATTTTGGAAATGATAAACGTAGTTTTTGTTTTTTTTAAAAAATGATACAATTGAATCAGTCGTACAAATTTGACATCAATTTTTTCTTCTTCGTATAACGAAATCAAATTTTCTAAAGACTCTTTAGTTTTATTCAGATAAACCAAATTAGTATCTATATCTCCATGTTCAACAGGATTTTCAATGTGATTTACTTTAGACTTTAAAAGACTTAACTGATACGAAAGTTGGGTGTCATCATGACCATATTTTTTTATGTTCTTGTCAAATTTTACTTTGTTGAAACAGTTTTTTTTTATGACGGTATTGTTAAAAAGTAGCGATTGATACGGTTTTTTCTTTCGGTCTTTTACCTCTTTATCTTCAATGAATTTCCCGTATTTCCAGCGTAGTTTTTGATTATTGGAAGGGCACTTTTCAGGATGTAATCTACCTCCATAAATAACATCAAAATCCAAAAGATTGTCGATGTATTTTTTTATGTAATGTTCATGAATAATAATAGAGTCTCCATCGATGAAAAGCAAGTAATCAAATTTTGCTTGATTGGCAAGAGAATTTCTGTTCTCTCGATGGGCTACATTTTCTTTTAAGGAGATAAAACTACAATTGGAAAGTGCGTTTACTTTTTCATTCAAAGCGTTTACACTTGAATTAGAAGCGTCGTCTTGGCATAGAATTTCAAATGCTATTTCGCAATCCGTACACTGTTTGTGCAATGCTACAACAAGAGGATACACATTGTAATTGTATATTGGAACCAGAATAGAAAGCATTATGCCGTTCTCTGAACTACTTCAAAGATTTTTGCATCTTCACATTTCAGCGTTTTCGAAGGGAATTTCATCAATAATGCATAATCGTGAGTCGCCATAATGATGGTTTTTCCATTGGCGTTAATCTTTTTTAAGACTTCCAGGACTTCGGCACTCGTTTGTGGATCTAAGTTTCCTGTAGGTTCGTCAGCTAGGATTAATTCGGGATCATTCAACAAAGCACGAGCAATAGCTACACGTTGTTGTTCACCTCCAGAAAGTTGATGAGGCATTTTTTTGCCAAAATCTCTCATTCCTACTTTGTTTAAAACTTCGTCAATTTTATTTTGCATTTTTGTATTGTCTGTCCAGCCAGTTGCTTTCAGTACAAACAGCATATTGTCATTTACGGTCCGGTCTGGAAGTAATTTGAAATCTTGAAAAACAATCCCAATTTTACGTCTTAAAAACGGAATGTCATCTTCTTTTAAAGTGGCTAAATCAAAATCTACAATGTTTCCTTCGCCTTCAGTCAAAGGTAAATCAGCATATAAAGTTTTCATTAAACTACTTTTTCCAGAACCTGTTTTTCCAATAATATAAAGGAATTCACCGTGTTTTACCTCCAAGTCTACTTGGGATAAAATAGATTTTCCTTCTTGAAATATAGTTACATTTTTTAGAGACAGTACGGATTGTGACATAATTTGCATTTGTTTATTGGGTAAAAGTAATAAGATAACGGTTCTATTCAAAATAAATTCTATTCAATTAGATAGAATTCCGGTAATTATAAAAATTAGGAGAAAGTAGCGGCGTTTATAGCGATGATTACTTCACTACTGAAAGTTAAATTCTATGGTGTTAAAAAAAATGTTCATAATAAAAGCCAACAACGACTCGTTATAGACTACAGAATATGATACATTTGAATTATTAAAATAAAATCACAATGCGTAAAATTTCTTGGCTCTTTTTTATTCCAATTTTCATCATAACAGCCACTGTTTCGGCACAAAAATCAACTATTTATACCCACGATTCGAAGGATTTCAACAAAGCGGTTTCTTTATTTAAGGATGAGCAATATGCATCGGCACAACTTATTTTTAATAAAGTAAAGCAAACTGCCACAACTGAAGAATTGAAATCAGATTGTGCGTATTATGCCGCTAATTGTGCCATT
>JAUMDQ010000204.1:0-2006 GCA_032121715.1 Flavobacterium sp. | reverse complement strand
GAACAAGCTCCTTAACAATTGCGTACAGATTCTAAAAAAAGTTTCATATTTGTTTATTCAATTCCTGTATCAGATTGTTCTGTTATGGGAATTGTTTTAAATTTAAAACCAATAAAATGAAGAAAACAATCTATCTGATGTTTTTAATTTTCGGAATGTTTTCTGCAAATGCCCAACAAAAAATAACAAAACCAGTTGTAAATAAAGTGATTATCTACGGAAGTGACGAATGTCATCATTGTATGGATACGAAAACTTTTTTAACTCAAAATAATATTTCTTTTGAATTTTTTGATATCGATAAAAATCCAGAAGCTTTAAAAGAGATGTTACTAAAATTAAAAAACGCAAGTATTAGCACACAAAATTTAGGCATTCCAGTAGTAGATAAAAACGGAGTTATTTATACGAATAATGGTGTGTTTGAAGAATTTTTACAAAAACTAAAAAACTGATGGCTTCAAAAATAAAATTAAGTTTCTGGCAAATCATTAACATGAATGTTGGTTTTTTTGGCATCCAATACAGTTTTGGTTTGCAACAAAGTGCCGTTAATCCTATTTATGATTTTTTAGGCGCAAGTCCAGATGAATTGCCACTTTTAAACTTAGCCGGACCTTTAACTGGTTTGTTAGTGCAACCCATAATTGGTGCATTAAGTGATAAAACCTGGCTACCAAAATTTGGTGGAAGAAGAAAACCGTACTTTTTTATTGGTGCCATCATTTGTAGTATTGCGTTGTTTTTGTTCCCATTTAGCAGTTCTTTATGGATGGCTGCAGGTTTACTATGGATTTTAGATGCTGGAAATAACACCGCCATGGAGCCTTACAGAGCTTTCGTAGCTGATAAATTAGACGAAGCTCAACAACCTGTTGGTTTTCAAGCTCAAAGTTTTTTTACAGGATTCGGTCAAACTTTAGCTAATGTTTCCTTATTTATATTTCCTATGATTTTTATAGGAACCACTGGTAAATTACCAACTTGGGTATTTGCTTCGTTTATTCTAGGTTCCATTTGTTCTATTGGTTCCGTTTGGTGGAGCTCACACACTACAAAAGAGATTCCACCAACAGAGGAAGAATTACAAAAAATTCAATCGGAAAAAGTAAATATTTTCACGCCTTTTATTGATATTTTCTTGGCCATAAAAGAAATGCCAAAAGTCATGTGGCAATTGGCGTTAGTGTATTTATTCCAATGGTATGCGTTGTTTTGTTATTGGCAAAACTCCTCAAAAAGCATTGCGCTTTCAGTTTGGAATACCACACCACAACAAAACAGTAAATTGTACGAAGAAGCTGTAGGTTGGACAGGTTTAGTTAACGGTTGGTACAATATTGTAACGTTTTTATGTGCGTTCGGATTGGTGTATTTCGCTAAAAAATATTCTCCAAAAATGGTGCATTTTGCCTGTTTACTTCTAGCTGCAACTGGGTTTTTGATTTTTCCACATATAGAAAATAAATATTTACTATTTCCAGCAATCACTGGTTTCGGAATAGGTTGGGCAAGTATGATGGGAATTCCCTATTTAATGGTAGTAAACAATATTCCAAAAGAACGTTATGGCGTGTATATGGGAATTATCAATATGATGATTGTCATTCCAATGTTTATTCAAACGATAACTTTTGGATATATTATGAAACATTTTTTACATAACGATCCAAGATTAGCCATCACATTTGCTGGTGTTTTATTAGTGTTGGCAGCTATTTTTACCTTGTCTATTTCAACTAAAAAAGCTGTAAATGAATAATTTGTCTTATCATAAAGCTATAGCGTTACTTCATAAAGTAAGTACTGATAACGGGTTTTTGGCTAGTGCAGAAAACACGTCTAATTACCAACGTGTTTGGGCTAGAGATGGCGTAATTTGTGGTTTAGCAGCTTTGGCTTCCGCTGATGAAAAACTAATTGCAACATTTAAAAGTACTTTAGAAACGTTAGCGAATAACCAACATGAAATAGGAACCATTCCATCAAATGTTTTGCTTTCTAAT
>JAUMDQ010000203.1:0-8498 GCA_032121715.1 Flavobacterium sp. | reverse complement strand
TTTTTGGCAATGCTTTCTTTTCCAGAAAAAATTTTAATAAGTCCCATGTTTATGTATTTGGATTTTCGAGGTGCAAAGATAGTAGAATTAGCCGATTAGACAATTATCAAAACAAGCAATTAAACTTTTAAATATTAATCAAAAAAAAACTCAAACCTTACAGTTTGAGTTTCCTTATATATTTATGTTAGATATTAATCTTCCATTTCGAAGAATAGCGGTTCAATCATAGTTCTATCGGCTACAGCTTCTACTCTATCTGAAATTTTATTACAAAAAATCAAACGTTGCGATTTAGCAATACTTTCAGAAATTCGATTTGTTTTCCCATCTAAACGCAATTTAAATAAAATATCCGCATCATCAACAACAAACATAATTAATCTATTGACATCAAAACCGGCAGTTGCAAACATTAAATCTAAACGATTTGGTGTTCCAATTAAAACATCAATTCCTAAAGAAATTTGGTTTTTATCCCAATCCATATCGCCTTTATCATGTGCACCATACACACGCAATCTTGTGTAACGATTATATTTTTTAAACATTTCAACCATTTCCAAAACCTTCTCTTTTGTTTCTACAACAATTAAAGCTCTTGGCGATTCCATAAATTGTTTTTCTAAACGTTGAATCACATTTAAAACAATGGTTGTAGATTTTCCTGATTTTTTTCCTGATTGAATGACAGCATCAGCACCACTTTTTATAGTTGAAAAAGTTTCTTGTTGCATTTCGTTGGCTTCGGTTAAACCGTTTTCAATTAATGCTTCCTGTAAAAGTGGGTTTATTTTTTTTAATTGCATTTTGTATTTTTATTTCGAAGATATTCGCTAAAGTGTTCGCAAAGATACATAAAGAAAAACAAAAAAAGAGATTCACAATCATTTTGCGAATCTCTTTCTGTATTTTAAAGTATAGAAATTATTTAGAAGCAAATAAATTGACATCTGATTCTGAAATTTCATTACTTCCTAAAATGATTAAACGTTCAACTACGTTTCTTAATTCGCGGATATTTCCTGTCCAGTCGTATTCTTGTAATAACTTTATCGCTTCTTTTGAAAATGTTTTTTTAGCATTTCCTTGCTCTTCAGAAATTTTAGCTGCAAAGTGTTCAATCAACATTGGAATATCTGATCTTCTATCATTTAAAGCTGGAACTTTAATTAAAATTACCGCTAATCTGTGATATAAATCTTCTCTAAAACGACCTTCAGCGATTTCTGTTTTTAGATCTTTATTAGTTGCTGCGATTACTCGAACATCGACTTTAATATCTTTATCTGCACCAACTCTTTGAATTAAATTTTCTTGTAAAGCGCGTAAAACTTTGGCTTGCGCTGATAAACTCATATCGCCAATTTCATCTAAGAAAATAGTTCCACCGTTAGCAGCTTCAAATTTTCCTGCTCTGTCTTTCACGGCAGAAGTAAATGCACCTTTTACATGTCCGAATAATTCACTTTCAATTAATTCTGAAGGTATAGCAGCACAATTGACTTCAATAATAGCTTGTTGCGCCCGATTACTACTTTCATGTAATTGGTGTGCAACTAACTCTTTACCCGTTCCATTTGGACCAGTGATCAAAACTCTAGCATCGGTTTGTGCCACTTTTTCAATCATAGTTTTAATATGAGAAATTGCGTCGCTCTTGCCAATCATTTCGTAGTTTTTAGAAATCTTCTTCTTAAGAATTTTATTTTCTACCACTAATTGTTTTTTATCTAACGCGTTACGAACCGTGTTTAACAAACGGTTTAAATCTGGTGGTTTCGAAATATAATCAAAAGCACCTAAACGCATAGTGTTTACAGCCGTTTCCAAATCGCCATGACCAGAAATCATAACCATTGGAATTTCAGGTTTGATTTTTTTGATAGCTTCTAACACTTCAACTCCATCCATTTTTGGCATTTTGATATCGCACAAAATTAAATCGAAATCTTCGTTTTTAACCATTTCAACACCTTGTAAACCGTCTTCAGCTTCTTGCACCAAATACGTATCACTCTCTTCAGATAATATTTTATTTAAAACGCGACGTATTTGCGCTTCGTCTTCTATGATAAGGATTTTACTCATTTTATATTTTTTAATTTCATTCCTAAAATTTATCAAATATTATTCCTAAACAAAATAATATAAATAATAAAACAGAACAAATTGCATTATACTTTGCATACAATCTAAAATCATCAATAAATGATAATGAAAAATTATTATATTTTAAAACATCTATTTTATTGACTGAATCAGCAATATCAAAAACTATTAAAAAGGATGAAAATATTAAAAAAACATATTCAAAATAAATTCCAACAATTACTCTATAAGCCAATAATATAACAATTGATAAAATTGCGACAAACAGAATAAAATTAGTTCGTTTTCTAAAAATACTTCCCTTTAATTTTCTTTCGACTGGATTTGAATATTTGTAAATCTTAACTGATTTATTTGATAAAAAAGCTACAAACACAAAAATTAATCCACAAAATATTGCAAAAAAACTCAATTTAATATTTCAACCATTTATATAATTCCTTCCAAGTTGGTTTTTTACCGTACATCAAAATACCAACTCGGTAAATTTTACTGGCAAACCAAACTACTCCAACAAATGTACCAAATAATAAGACTAAAGAAACAATTATTTGCCAAGTTGGCACGCCAAACGGAATTCGCATAAGCATTACAATTGGTGAGGTAAACGGAATCATAGAGAAAATAGTGGCAATATTACCGTGTGGATCACTAGCAACAGTGAAAAATCCGATATAAACGCCCAACATTAAAGGCATAATAATTGGCAATAAAAATTGTTGTGAATCTGTTTCGTTATCAACAGCTGCACCAATAGCGGCGTATAAGGAACTATATAAGAAATAACCACCAATGAAATAAAATATGAATGAAATTACGATAGTAAGTATTGGCAAATTCTTCAATTCTTCTAAATACAAAGGTAATTTTGCCATAAACCCACTGTTTTCAGCGGCTAATTTCATAGCTTCTGGATTGGTTTTAGACATGGAACTCGCGGCAGTTTCGGCTCCGAAGAAGGTTGTCGCTATAAAGAAAATCGAAATTCCAACGATAAACCAAATAGTAAATTGCAAAATTCCAGCTAATGAATTTCCAATAATTTTTCCCATCATTAATTGAAAAGGTTTTACCGATGAAATGACAATTTCTATAATTCTGTTCGTTTTTTCTTCAATGACACTTCGCATGACAAAGTTTCCATAAATGATAATGAACATCATGATTAAGTATCCAAAAAGAAAACCTAATCCAATTTTAATCTCATTAATACCTTTTAAACTGACATCACCAGAATATTTACTCAATTTCAAAGAAGATTCTACTTTAGCTTTTTCAATTTTAGAAATATCTAAATTATTAGCGATAAAGTTATCTTGAGTTAAGATAGAATCTACCACTTTTTCGATATCAAAAATAAAATCTGCACTCGCACTTTCATCTGAAATGAATTCCACTTTCGATTTTAAATCCTGAATGGTTGCTGTTTTAGGTATAAATAATAAACCTTCATAACTTTTACTTGCGGTGTCTTTAGCTACATCAAATGGCATCGCAGATAAATCTGTATAAGCCGTTTCTTTATCCGATTTCAAACTACTTTTTAAAATATTTCCTTGATCGTATACGGCAATTTTTGTCGCTTCATCTTTGTTAATACTAGATAAATAGCCAATAAGGAAAGACATTCCTAAGAATATTAGCGGACTTAAAAAGGTCATTACTATAAAAGATTTGTTGCGCACTTTGGCAATAAATTCTCTTCGTACGATTAATAATAATTTGTTCATTATGTTTTAGATTATTAGAAGATTAGACTTCTTAGATTCTTAGATTTATTTGACTTGTAGATTTATTCTGTAACTGTTTGAATAAAAATATCGTTTACGCTAGGAATTTTCTCAGCGAAATGTGTTACTTGTCCGTTTTGAGATAAAATAGACAATAAGTCATTTGTAGTATGATTTCCTAGTTGAACTTCTAATTTTAAATCGTCATTTAAAGATTTGAAATCGGTTTGTCCAATCGTGAACTTTTGCGTTAATTGATACATTAATCCTTCTACATTTTGAGTCATCACACCAACTTGGAACGTATTCGTTCTGAATTCGCGTTTTACATCTTCTAATTTACCTTCAATTAATTTGTTTGATTTGTGAATTAACGCAATGTAATCGCACATTTCTTCCACACTTTCCATACGGTGAGTTGAAAAAATAATTGAAGTTCCTTTTTTGTTTAATTCTATGATTTCATCCTTAATTAAATTCGCATTTACAGGATCGAAACCAGAAAAAGGTTCATCTAAAATTAATAGTTTAGGATTGTGAAGTACGGTGACGATAAATTGCACTTTTTGCGCCATACCTTTAGAAAGTTCTTGTAGTTTTTTATCCCACCAAGTTTCAATTTCAAACTTTTCGAACCAATATTTTAGCTGTTTTTTAGCTTCTTGTTTGCTCATTCCTTTCAGTTGCGCCAAATACAAACATTGTTCACCCACTTTCATGGATTTATACAAACCGCGTTCTTCAGGCATATAGCCAATCATTGAAATATGATTTGGATTTAGTTTTTCGCCATTTAAAATAATTTCACCAGCATCTGGCAAAGTAATTTGATTGATGATACGAATAAGGGAAGTTTTTCCAGCACCATTTGGCCCTAATAAACCATAAATACTTCCTTCAGGAACATTTAATGAAACAGAATTTAGCGCTGTATAATCGCCATATTGTTTCACTACATTTTTTACTTCTAAAATATTATTCATTATATAGTATTTCTTTTCTTAGTTAGTATAGAATATAAGGTTTTTGTTACATTTTTTCAAACATAAAAGTAAATAAAAACTCAAATGATTTTAAAAAATAAATCCCATCCTTACTTTAAAAAATTAGGATGGGAAAAATTGCTATGAAAAAGATCTCAGTTTCCTTAAAAAACTGAATATCAAATGTATGAAATATTTTTTATTTATGAGAACATATCTTTCACTTTTTCAAAAAATGATTTATCTGACTTTTCCGGATTAGGAATAAAGTTTTCATCTTCGATCATTTTTTCGAAAAATTGTTTTTGTTCTTTGTTTAAGGTTTTAGGTGTCCAAACATTTACGTGAACTAATAAATCACCATTTCCATAACTATTTAAACTTGGAATTCCTTTTCCTTTTAAACGAAGAATTTTTCCTGATTGAATACCTTCTTCTAATTTAATACGAACCTTTCCTGAAACCGTTTCAATTTCTTTTGAAATTCCTAAAGCAGCTTCTGGGAAACTAACATATAAATCGTAATGTAAGTTTTCACCTTCACGCTTTAAAAACTCATGTTCAATTTCTTCAATGGCAACAATTAAATCTCCTGGAATACTGTTTTTTCCTGGCGCATCATTTCCTTTTCCAGAAACTTTTAATTGCATGCCATCAACAACACCTGCAGGAATTTTGATTGAAACCGTATCATCATCAGTAATAAAACCTTGACTATCTGCGTTGGCAGGTTTACTGTCAATCATTTGTCCAGCTCCACCGCAATTAGGACAAGTTGTCGCAGTTTGCATACGACCTAAAATAGTGTTTGTCACACGCATTACTTGACCTTGACCATTACAAGTTGAACACGTTTTGTACGTTACACCAGGTGCTTGCACTTTACGTTTCACTTTTACTTTTTTCTCTACACCATTGGCAATTTCTTCTAAAGTAAGTTTTACTTTAATACGTAAATTGCTTCCTTTCATTCTGCGTTGACCTCCGCCTCCGCCTCCGCCAAATCCGCCGAAACCACCTCCGAAAATATCTCCAAATTGACTGAAAATATCATCCATATTCATGTGATGACCACCACCAAAACCACCATTACCATCAAAGGCTTGGTGACCATATTGGTCGTATTTAGCTTTTTTATTTGGATCACTTAAAACTTCATATGCTTCCGCACAGGTTTTAAAATTTTCCTCTGCAGTTGCGTCACCCGGATTTTTATCTGGATGATACTTAATTGCTTTTTTTCGGTAAGCTTTTTTTATTTCTTCAGGAGAAGCGCCTTTGCTAATCCCTAAAACTTCGTAAAAATCTTTTTTCATTTTATTTTATTAATGCATTCCAAAAGAATGATTATAGAAATATTAGTTACCTAAAATTACTTTTGGGAAACGAATAATTTTGTCACCTAATTTGTACCCTTTTTCAATTACATCTACAATTTTTCCTTTTAATTTAGGAGTTGGAGCTGGAATTTGAGTAATTGCTTCAGCAAAATCCGCATCAAATGCATCACCTGCTTTTATTTCAACAACTTCTAAACCTTTTGACATTAAAGTAGATTTCAATTTTTCATGAATTAATTCTACTCCTTTTACTAAAGCTTCCTCTTCAGATTTAGAAATTTGAGCCCAAGCTCTATCAAAATCATCTAAAACAGGTAACATTGATTGTAAAATCTCTTGTCCAGCTGTTTTGAATAACTCAACACGTTCTTTTGAAGTTCTTTTCTTGTAATTTTCAAATTCTGCGTAAAGTCTTATGAATTTATCTTTTTGTTCTTGCAATTGATCTTCAACTGACACTTCTGGTTCATTATTTTCTTGAACATCTTGGTTTTCTACCACATTTTCATCCTGAATGATTTCCTTTTCGATGTTTTCAGTATTTTCTTGACTCATGATTGTATATTTTATTTTGAAATGAGAAAGCAAAAGTGTTGCCATTCTTTAATTTATGACACATTGTCAGTACACTATATTTAGTTTAAAGGTTTAAAAGAGAAAATTTAATATTTCTTTAAGAGTTTATTCAAAATCTATTGATTAAATTTGAAACAGTAAATCATAATTTATTTCATCTTAAATTATATAACTAAAAAGTGTTACGTTAATTGAAACGTAACACTTTTTTATTTTTAGTCTATTTTACCTTTATTTCAGTAGATTTTGTAACGATTTATTCAGCGATGCGAAATGAAATTGAAAACCAGCATCTAGTATTTTTCTACAACTTACATTTTGACTGTTTGTTAGAATAATATGCATTTCACCTAAAAGAATATTCAACATGAATTTTGGCACATTTGGTAAAAACAAAGGTTTATTGATCGTTTTAGCGATGGCTTTTGTCAATTCTTCATTAGTTATTGGATAGGGTGAAACGGCATTGTATGCACCTTTTAAATTATTATCCAGAATATATTTAAAAACACCTACCAAATCGTCAATATGAATCCAAGAAACATATTGTTGTCCGGATGCTAAAACCGCCCCAAAACCATATTTTATTGGTTTTGTCATTTCAACTAATGCCCCAGATTCTTTAGCAAAAACAACTCCAATTCTGACAATTGACACCAAAATTGACAAGGATCTAAATTGATTAGCACTTTCTTCCCAAAGTTGTGTGACTTCACCTAAAAACGATTCGTCAATTTGAGTATTATTTTCATGATACACATAATTTAAATCATTTGGGTAAATTCCTACCGCAGAAGCCGAGATAAAACGTTCTACTTTATTCGGAGTCGTTTTTAACGTTTCGAAAATTAAATTCGCACCTTCTACTCGACTTTCAATAATTTCTTTTTTGTAGGCTTTTGTCCATTTTTTTGAAATAGAAGCTCCAGCTAAATGTATAATTACGGAAACATCTTCAAATGCTTTAGTATCAATTTCACCCGTAGATGGATTCCAATAAAAACCTTTGTAATTAGTATTGTTTTGTAATTTAGATTTAGAAGTAGATAAGTAATGAATTACATGATTGTCTTTTTGAAGCAAGGCAACTAGTTTATTACCTACCAATCCAGTAGCACCTGTTATTAAAACGTTCATTTTTATAAGATTTAGTATACAAATTTACAACATGCTGACTGTTAACAATAAACATTAACTAAGATTAACTTACATTAACATATGTTTATTTTTTGCTTCTCGCTTTTAACGTCCATTCAAATTGCATTTCTGAAACTTGTTCTCCTTTTTCATTTACACCAATTGAAGTTAGCCAAACTGTTTGTCCTTCATTTGTTTCAATTGCTTTTTGAATAACTTCAGCAATTAAATTTCCTTGACTACAAGTAAATGTGATTCTTCCCGTAGCTTTTTTAGTAAAAACAGCTTTGTTTTGAGCTACTAACATAGAAATGTCTTTTCCACTTTCTTTAATGCGATACATCACTAAAGCACCAGTTGTAAACTCGGCAGCCATAGCTTGAACAGCGAAATACATGGATTTAAATGGATTCTGATTGAACCAACCGTATTTAACCGTTGTTTGGCATATTTCAGGTGAAATTGATTTTACTCTTACCCCACTCCAAAAAGCAGATGGCAATTTAAAAAACTTAATACTACCTGAAAATTATGAAAGTATGGAAATTCCAGATGCTGTAAAAACAATTCTTCAAATGTATAGTTTGAATGTTTGGAATCTAAACTCAATTCATTAAAAA
>JAUMDQ010000202.1:0-2432 GCA_032121715.1 Flavobacterium sp. | reverse complement strand
ATTATAGCAATGGTTTATATTTGTACATCTCTAGAATTAGCCGAATTGTTTTAGGTTGGATTCCTTTTTCTGTGGGAGATTTATGTTATACGATACTATTTTTCTTTATTTTTAAATGGATTTATAAAAACAGAAAAGGTTTTTTTAAAAATTGGAAAACGAATGGATTAACGGTTTTAAGTTTTGTTTCGGTTTTATATTTTTTGTTTCATTTTTTATGGGGAATTAATTATTACCGAATTCCATTGCACGAAAAAATCGGAATTGAAAAAGAATATACCAAAGCACAATTAACCGCTTTAACGGAAAAACTAATCGCAAAAACGAATCAATTACAATTTCAAATTGAAAAGGATTCCACTAAAAAAGTGGTTTTCAATTATTCGGAACAAGAAATGTATGAGATGTCGCCAAATGGTTATGGTTTGATGACCAATCAATTGTCAAAAATCGAATATAAAAACGAAAGTATAAAATCATCATTATATAGTTTACCGTTGAGTTATATGGGTTTCGGTGGTTATTTGAATCCGTTTACCAATGAAGCTCAGGTTAATTATTTAAAACCTAAATACACTTCGCCATTAACCATTTGTCACGAAATGGCACATCAAACTGGAATTGGTTCGGAAAGTGATTGCAATTTCATTGGTTTTATGGGTGCTTCGAGGAATAGAGACGTTTATTTTCAATATTCGGCTTATGCTTTTGCCTTGAATTATTGCTTGTATAATTTAGAAGTGATGGAAGAAGGAAGTAGTAAAACGTATCGAAAATTCATAAATAAAGGTGTTTTGGAAAACTTTAATGAAAATAAAACCTTTTGGAAACAATATCATTCGTGGATTGACACATTTTTTGAATACTTTTACGACAAGTTTTTAAAATTCAACCAACAAAAAGACGGTATGGAAAGTTACAGTAAATTTGTAGGTTTGTTAATTAATTACGATTTAAAACACGATGTAATTCATGCAAATTAACCCATCAATAAACGGCTGGATTGAAAAATATTTGAATCAGTATGCGAATGATATTTCTCATTATGCAACTGATGATGACTTCTTTGTGGCTTGTCAGAAAAGTGGATTAATCTATGGATATGTGATTAATTATCATTTAAATTCAGAGATTGATGATGCTAAATGGGATAACGAAGAAAAGATAAAAGTTGGGTTTTTATCGACCTTAATTGCTTTGTATAAAACCAAAAACGGAGATGATGCTTCTGCGTTTATTGAAACCATTATTCAGTTTTATAATCAAATTGCTAAAGGAAAATTTAGCTTTATGAAAATGGTTTTGCCTGATGCGAATTCATTTCAAAAATTAGAAAGCATTATCAACGAACGTTTGCAAACCAATGATAACATTGTGACCAAAAACTTCACACATATGGTTACGAATGCGATGCTCTTTATTGATGTTTTAGCCTTTGAATTTTACCTAAAAAACGACACCATAACTTTAGATTTTTTTAAAGATTTAGAACGTAAATGTTTGGCTTTAATTATGCTTTCTTTGAACGTGAAAATTGACAAGTCGGAATATGATTTGATGCTGTTGAAAATGTTTGAAAATTCGTTGCGTTATTCCAAAATTTCGAAGATTAATGAAGCAGAAATTTTTGAAGTTATTTTTGAAGGAAACAGAACAACTTTAGAAAATTTATATTTGTACGAAGTGGCTCATATGACGCTTTTGAGTGATGGTGTTGTGTACGAAAATGAACAAATATTCTTAGATGAATTTGCTTTGAAATTAAATTTAAATAAAACAAAGGAAAACACTGGTTATGAATTGGTTAACTTTATTGATAAACACAAAAAAGAATTACCTTTTTTTAACTTAAATCATCCTGTAAAACAGTTTTATAATAATACGCAAGATAACATTGGAAAGCTTGTTAGTAGAAACAAAACTAGGTTAATTAAGGAACTTTCTGAAAGTAAAGAATTGGTAAAATTATTGCGAAAATCTACCCAATCCGATTTGAGTTTTGAGGAAAAAAAGAAAGTAAAAAAACAGCTATTAGATATATGTAAAACCATACCATCGTTAACTATTTTTTTACTTCCAGGTGGAGGTTTGTTATTACCAATTTTGATAAAATTTATACCTCAATTATTGCCTTCTTCTTTTAATGAAAATTTAAACGATTAGAAGTTCAATTTGAACATTGAATCTAAATCTTTATTCGAACTAAAATTCACATTTAAATCGGTTACATACCCCGAATTTAAACCATAAACCCAACCGTGTAAATGTAATTCTTGTTTAATATTCCATGCGTTTTGTACAATGGAAGTTTTGGCTAAATTGAAAACCTGTTCAACAACATTTAACTCAACCATTCGATT
The DNA here is from genome assembly GCA_032121715.1 of Flavobacterium sp. GTDB lineage: Bacteria > Bacteroidota > Bacteroidia > Flavobacteriales > Flavobacteriaceae > Flavobacterium. Next base: position 72 of record JAUMDQ010000202.1, on the reverse strand, counting down.
GAATTTTTTATCTTCATCTTCAATTTCATTTAGTTCCTCCTTGTTCACTCGGTAAACATCTTTAATGTTTCT
>JAUMDQ010000201.1:0-4267 GCA_032121715.1 Flavobacterium sp. | reverse complement strand
TACAATAACTTGTCTTAAAAGGATCAGTTGTTTTCTGTTGTCTCTAAAATTGGGTTCCCTAATTCTCATTTGCACCATAGGATTTAATCTAAGGTAAGAAGCATCTTGTGCATAATGAAAGTAAGAGCCACTAAAAGAATATTTTACATTATAAAGTGTACTGTTTCGATAATTTTGATTGACTACAAATGAATCTATTCCGGATAAATTATTTGATCTAGTAGAGTAGGACGGATTGATGTCAAATGTAAAAGGCTTGTCTAAAATTGTTTTATTATGCAATCGTAATCCGGGAGTTATTCCGTCATATAAATTGTAATATATAGAGGGAACATATAACACTTGGTTGTAATAGGGATCTTCTAAATCTTTTAAAAAAACAAACTTAACGGGACGATTATTTGGAAAAAAGCCGTCTAGTTTTTTCCAATTGTTTCGCAAATTATATTCAGGAACTTCATTCTTTAAATTTAAAATAATTTTATCGGCTCCATTTCTTTGAATCGTAAAAGTACTGTCACATTCTTCAATATCCAGCCATTGTTTAAAAACAACTGCGCCTTTTTTTGTACCATAAACTGGAATTGGAATAGGAGTTCCAGTTCTGTTTATTACTGAAAAAGTGATACTGTCATTGGTTTTCTTAACACTAGAAAATTTATAATCAATAATAGATCTGGAATTAATTATGGTATTAAAAAACCAGTTAATGTCTTTATCGGTATTTGATTTAAGTATGGTTTCAAAATCAGTTCTGGAAACTTGTTTGAGCTGATTTTGATTGTAAAATTGTTTGATACTTTTAGGGACAGCACCATTTTGTAAATAATCATCCAAAAATCGAATACTTAATCCGGAACGATATTTACTGGCTATTTGTTCATTGAATTTTATCAAAGTGTTTTTTGGATCTCCAAGCGTTTGATCTAGATTTTTCCGAGCCATCAGCATATAAAAATAACTGTACTGATCATTAAAACCAATATTAGCAATATTAAAACTCTTCAAGAGTCGGATGTTCGATACGCTTCCCATCATTTTTGTGTTTGGGTGATTTTCATCCATGTATTTCATCATGGCATAAACCTGCAAACCATCATATATCCAGTTGTCTTTTCTGGGGTCTAATTGTAAACTTGTTTTTAGATATTCATTTAAATAGGTTTTTAGAAATTTAATTTCAAAAAGAAATTCGTCCGAAAATGGACTAATAAATGCTGGAAGTTGGTTTAAACCATAAAAAGGATTCCTCTCGTAGTCTGCTTGCGAAACAATAATTTTTTCATGTGGATATTTTCCAATTAAATCGTTTGTGAAATTCACCACACGATCTATTACAATCGCTTTTTGAATTGCATCTAATTTGTTGTTTTTTAAATTAGTGAGTACTTCAACGGTACTATTTTTAAAACTTTCAAAATAGCTTTTTGGCTCTATAATTAGACCGAAATTTGTCCTGCTGTTCCCTGATAATTTATATGTTGTAAAAGCTTCGTTAGTTGTTATTTTACTACTCTTTAAATCAGTAATAGCTTCTAAATTTTTAGGTATTTTTAAATCAATTTCAAAACCCGAATAAGCATTGGCGATATCATCTAAATTAGTATTGCTGTATCGTATGAAATCATGGTCTTCATAACGTGTAGGTGTAAGAAACCAGTTTTTTAAATTGATATTTCCATTAGTATTGTATCCGTATTTTGTGAATTTATCACTTGGTATTTTAGTGAGATAAGTCAGATGTAAAATAATTTTCTGATTCGGAAGTAAATTTTCGGCTAGTCTAACTTCAATTAAATCAGGGTTTTTATCTGGTCTTTTCCATGATAAAACTGCTTTATTTTCATCTAAAATAGAGACATTTTTCGTGCTTCCACGTTCTTCTTCTTTTGCTAAATGAAAACCTCTATAAAATTCATCCGAAAAGCGTTTGGCTAATGGTGTGTTTTTATCAGAAAATGCATTGTTCCAATCATTTAAAACTATCGTTGATAATGTATCATTAGACTGATTGAAAAAAGTAATTTCTTGTTCAATTGCCACAGTTTTGTTATTTGAATTCAACTCAACACTCATTTTAGAATGATGTTGTGCATGCTGTTTTATCGAAACTAATAAAACAAACGCATAAATTGCAATTTTAAAATAGGAGTTCAAATTCTGATATTGATTTTATTAAAAAATAAATATACTTTTTTTTAGAACAAAACACTATAAAATCTACCTTATTAACATAAAAAAAGCTGTCTATTAGACAGCTTTTTTGTTAAAAATTCGGAGTTAAATCATATTTTTTATAGAATTTATCTAATACATCGACCACTTCATCTTCAGTATCTACAATTTTGAATAAATTCAAATCTTCGGCACTTACAGTATGCTCTTTTTCTATTAAAACTGTTTTAATCCAATCAATTAATCCGGACCAAAAACTCGTTCCAACAAGAATAATTGGGAACTTAGCAATTTTTTTAGTCTGAATCAAAGTCATCGCTTCAAACAATTCATCCATCGTTCCAAAACCTCCTGGCATCACCACAAATCCTTGTGAATATTTAACAAACATTACTTTTCGAACAAAGAAATAATCAAAATTTAAGTTTTTATCATTGTCAATATACGGATTAAAATGTTGCTCAAAAGGCAATTCAATATTCAATCCCACCGATGTACCGCCGCCAAGGTGTGCGCCTTTATTACCTGCTTCCATAATTCCAGGACCACCGCCAGTAATGACACCATAACCCGCTTTACTGATTTTATAAGCAATTTTTTCGGCAAGTAAATAATATTTATCTTCTGGTTTTGTTCGTGCAGAACCAAAAATACTCACACATGGACCTATGCGTCCCATACTTTCATAACCGTTTACAAATTCGGCCATGATTTTAAAAATCGCCCAACTGTCATTTGTTCTTATTTCGTTCCAGGTCTTTCTTTTTAGTCTGTCTTGGATAACTTTATCCTCGTCATTGTCAAAATCTTCTAATCTCATTTTCTTTATTTTAAATCTTATTTTTTTTGGAGCAACCTCTAGCTATTCGTTTCAATCTTATGCGCCGAACCCCGGCTCATAAGGATTTTCACTGCTATCTGGGCTATGGCTCAATATTACGAAAGTAATTCTTTTTTCAAGAACTGCGCAGTATAGCTTTTTTTATTTTTAGCCACCTCTTCTGGTGTTCCTTTGGCAATAAGTTGTCCACCGCCTTTTCCACCTTCAGGACCAATGTCGATTATGTAGTCTGCCAATTTGATAACATCCATATTGTGTTCGATAATTAATATTGTATTTCCTTTATCAACCAGTTTGTTAATTACTTCCATCAATACTCTGATGTCTTCAAAGTGCAATCCGGTTGTAGGTTCGTCTAAAATATAAAACGTATTTCCTGTATCTTTTTTAGACAATTCTCCGGCCAGTTTAATACGTTGTGCTTCACCACCGGAAAGCGTCGTGCTTTGCTGACCCAATGTAATATAGCCCAAACCAACATCCTGAATGGTTTTTACTTTTCTGTAAATTTTCGGAATCATTTCAAAAAACGGAACCGCTTCATCAACGGTCATATTTAACACATCCGAAATGGATTTTCCTTTGTATCGAATCTCCAGTGTTTCCCTGTTAAAACGTTTCCCTTGGCAGGTTTCACATTCTACATAAACGTCTGGTAAAAAGTTCATTTCAATCGTTCGCACACCAGAACCTTCGCAGGTTTCACAGCGTCCGCCTTTGACATTAAAACTAAAACGACCCGCTTTATATCCCCGAATCATACTTTCGGAAGTCATTGTAAACAGATTTCTGATTTCGGTGAAAACCTCTGTGTATGTTGCCGGATTACTTCGTGGTGTTCTCCCAATAGGGCTTTGGTCAATATCAATCACTTTATCGATATGTTCCAATCCTTCAATTTTCTTATAAGGTTGTGGTTTCTTGACGCCATTAAAATAAAACGCATTTAAAATAGGGTAGAGCGTCTCATTGATTAATGTCGATTTCCCACTTCCTGAAACGCCGGTTACGCAAATCATTTTACCTAATGGCAATTCTATCGATACATTTTTTAGATTATTTCCGGTGGCTCCGGTGAGTTTCAACACTTTTCCGTTGCCTTCGCGTCTTGTTTTTGGAATTTCTATTTTTCGTTCTCCATTTAAATAAGAAGCCGTTAAAGTATGTTCCTTCAGAATTTCCGCAGGCGTTCCTTTACTGATGATTTCACCACCGTATTTTCCTGCTTTTGGACCAATATCAATCACGTAA
>JAUMDQ010000200.1:0-9263 GCA_032121715.1 Flavobacterium sp. | reverse complement strand
GGTAAACTTGAAATCGAAGATTTAAAAACTGTTAAAGGAGAAGATAGCGAAGGTAATGCAGTTGATATTGTTGTATCTCGTTCTACTGAATTGAAATTAATTGATGAAAGAACAGGTATCTTATTAAGTACAAATAATATTCCTTACGGTTCAAGTATTTTCGTTAAAGACGGTCAATCTGTTGCTAAAGGAGATGTGATTTGTAAATGGGATCCATATAATGGAGTTATCGTTTCTGAATTTACCGGTAAAATTGCTTATGAAGATTTAGAGCAAGGTCAATCATTCATGGTTGAAATTGATGAGCAAACTGGTTTCCAAGAAAAAGTAATTTCTGAATCTAGAGCTAAAAAATTAATTCCAACTTTATTGGTTTACGGTAAAGAAGGGGAACTAATTCGTTCTTATAACTTACCAGTTGGAGCCCACTTGATGGTTGAAAATGGTGAGAAAATTAAAGCAGGTAAAGTATTGGTAAAAATCCCACGTCGTTCTTCTAAATCAGGAGATATTACAGGAGGTTTACCTAGAATTACAGAGTTGTTAGAAGCTCGTAATCCTTCAAACCCAGCTGTTGTTTCTGAAATCGATGGTGTTGTTTCTTTTGGAAAAATCAAAAGAGGTAACCGTGAGATTGTTATCGAATCTAAATTTGGTGACGTTAGAAAATACTTGGTTAAATTATCAAGCCAAATTCTAGTTCAAGAAAATGACTTCGTAAGAGCAGGGGTGCCTTTATCTGATGGTGCAATTACTCCGGATGATATTTTAAGAATCCAAGGACCAGCTGCTGTTCAACAGTATTTGGTTAACGAAATTCAAGAAGTATACCGTTTACAAGGGGTAAAAATCAACGACAAACACTTTGAAGTAGTGATACGTCAAATGATGCGTAAAGTAAGAGTTCAGGATCCAGGTGATACTTTATTCTTAGAAGATCAATTAATTCACACTAAAGATTTCATCGTTCAAAACGATAAATTATATGGTATGAAAGTAGTTGAAGATGCTGGAGATTCTAGTGCATTAAAAGAAGGACAAATTATTACGCCTCGTGAGTTGCGTGATGAAAACTCTTTATTGAAACGTACAGATAAAAATCTTGTTGTAGCTCGTGATGTTGTTACTGCAACAGCAACACCAGTTTTACAAGGTATTACTAGAGCATCGCTTCAAACGAAATCGTTTATTTCTGCTGCATCTTTCCAAGAAACTACTAAAGTATTGAACGAAGCTGCTGTTGCAGGTAAAATCGATTACTTAGAAGGATTGAAAGAAAATGTAATTGTAGGACATAGAATCCCTGCCGGAACAGGTATGAGAGAATATGACAATACAATTGTGGGGTCAAAAGAAGATTATAACGATATGATGGCTAACAAAGAAGAATATATTTATTAAGATATGAGTAATTCTAATCAACAACAAGAGCAAATTAATATTGAGCTAGATGAAAAAATTGCTGAAGGAATTTATTCCAACTTGGCAATAATAAATCACTCTTCATCAGAGTTTGTTTTAGATTTTGTAAGCATCATGCCTGGTATTCCTAAAGCTAAGGTGAAATCAAGAATCGTCTTGACGCCACAACATGCTAAAAGATTGTTGAAAGCAATAGGAGAAAATATTCACCGTTTTGAAGTCGCTAATGGCGAAATAAAAGACACTGAACAAGCACCCATACCGCTTAATTTTGGTCCAGCAGGACAAGCATAATATTTTAAAAGGCTCCAGAAATGGAGCCTTTTTTTGTTTATAGATTACAATTCTTTTTTTTCAATGTGAAATCCGTTAATGCTACCTTTTAGACTAATTACAAGTTCTTTAAAGGTTTTATTGATATTCCGTTATTTATCGTTTCTTTATTTTTGAATTTTAAAAGAAATAAATCAAATACTATTTTTCATTTAATAAATGGATAGAAAAATATCATTAAAATCAAAGTCTTGGTAACAAGTTTGTGTTTTAAACGATTATTAATGTGCTTCATCGAAAATATTTTTTGACAGTAAATAAATGCTATACTTTCGTTCTCGATAAAGGAAGTAAATCCTATTTATTATCAAAAAAAAACGAATTGTTATGAAGTATTTTTCTATAAAAATGGACAATAAAAAAGGGATTTCTAATCTCTTGATTTTGGTTGTTTTTATTTTAATGTCAAACGTATCTGTATTTGGTCAATCTGCTCAAAAGTTAGTGGATATTAATACTATTGAAGTTAGTAGCAATACAAATAAAGAAAGTGTTTCAGCAGTTTCCTATTCAAATAGTATGAATTTCGTATTATGGTTTATGGGAACAAAGCAAGGTGTAAATGGAAAAATGTCTAAAGAAAATACAAATACAAAAATACAGGTTATAACATCTGGTTCTGCTCCAAACCGTTTGTTAATAAAAGCTTTTTTAAAGAAAGCAGTAGATGCTGATAGTATGATGGCTTAAGTGGAGGTTTATTTTAAAAGGTATATAGAAAAAACGCTAATTAAAAATTAGCGTTTTTTTTGTAAATTATTCAAAAGAATATTTTTACTCAAATTCTGAAGTAAAAAATAATTTGACATTCGGATATTTATTCTGAGTCATTTGGATTGTAAAATCAGAATCGGCTAAGAACACTAACTGTCCATACTTATCATGGGCTAAGAATTTTTGTTTGATTCTTCTAAATTCTTTGAACTCTTCACTTTTTGGATCGTTTGGCTTTACCCAACATGCTTTGTGTACCGGGAAATTTTCATAGGTACATTTGGCGCCATATTCATGCTCTAAACGATATTGGATAACCTCATATTGAAGCGCACCAACAGTTCCAATAATTTTTCGGTTGTTCATTTCAAGCGTAAAAAGTTGTGCAACACCTTCGTCCATCAGCTGATCAATTCCTTTGTCCAATTGTTTCGCTTTCATTGGATCAGCATTATTGATGTATCGGAAATGCTCTGGAGAGAAACTCGGAATTCCTTTGAAACTCATGATTTCCCCTTCGGTCAACGTATCCCCAATTTTAAAATTTCCAGTATCATGTAAACCAACAATATCACCAGGATACGATATATCTACAATTTCTTTCTTTTCTGCAAAAAATGCGTTTGGACTCGAGAATTTTAAGTTCTTTTTTTGACGTACGTGGTAATAAGGTTTGTTTCTTTCAAAAGTTCCAGAAACAATTTTTATAAAAGCCAAACGGTCTCTATGTTTTGGATCCATATTGGCGTGGATTTTAAAAACAAATCCAGACATTTTTTCTTCTTTAGGATCGACTAATCGGGTTTCTGAATCTTTAGGTCTTGGCGATGGAGCAATTTGAACAAAGCAGTCCAATAATTCTCTTACTCCAAAATTATTCAAAGCAGAACCAAAAAATACAGGTTGAAGCTTGCCGTCTAAATAATCTTGACGATCAAATTTAGGATAAACCTCGTCTATCAGCTCTAGTTCTTCACGTAATTTATCAGCAGGTTTTTGACCGATGATTTTTTCTAATTCTGGATTTTGAACATCAGAAAACGCAATTGTTTCTTCAATGTTTTTGCGGCTGTCACCACTAAACAAGTTGATGTTTTGTTCCCATAAATTATAGATTCCTTGAAAATCATATCCCATTCCAATAGGAAAGCTCAATGGTGTAACTGTTAAACCTAGTTTTTGTTCTACTTCATCCATCAAGTCAAAAGCGTCTTTTCCTTCTCGGTCTAATTTGTTGATGAATACGATTATTGGAATTTTTCGCATTCTACAAACAGCTACTAATTTTTCCGTTTGTTCCTCAACACCTTTGGCAACGTCAATTACAACAATAACGCTGTCAACAGCAGTTAAGGTTCTAAAAGTATCCTCGGCAAAATCCTTGTGTCCAGGGGTATCAAGAATGTTTATTTTTTTCTCTTTATAATTGAATGCTAAAACTGAGGTTGAAACCGAAATTCCTCTCTGGCGTTCAATTTCCATAAAGTCACTGGTAGCACCTTTTTTAATTTTATTATTCTTTACGGCACCTGCTTCTTGAATCGCACCACCAAAAAGGAGGAGTTTCTCAGTAAGTGTTGTTTTTCCGGCATCAGGATGTGAGATAATCCCGAAAGTTCTTCTGCGTTGTATTTCTTCTAAAAAGCCCATATTTGTATAAATAGTTTGCAAAAGTACTATTTATAAATGCCAATTAAAAAAATTGTATTGTCTAAATGAGTAGCCGAGTTTTTAAGTTGCAATTGATGTTATTTTAAATCACTATTAGGGTCGTAAAAATTTAATAACTGAGAAAAAAGAAGGCTGCCTTTTAAGACAGCCTTTATAATATTTAGGTGTTACATATTGATTGACCAGATAGAATATCCATTTGGCGGACACTGAATTTTAACCCATTTATCGCCTTGGGTTGTAGGGAACCAAGTTGAATTTCCGGTAAAATCTTTGATTTGTGCATTAGCCCAATTCGTTTGAATCCATCTTTCTTGCCAAGTTGATGAGTTATTGATGTAAACCACTAAACCGGGATTTCCATTATAGCCATTTCTTCGAGCAATATATTCATCGGTATCGGTGTATAAAATAGAAGTCGTTCCGGTTCCTTTATTGTTGTGAATCCAAATAAGATTATCCATTTTTGCTTTATTCAACCATTCCTCATAATCCCTGTAAAAAATAGTTGGATATCCTTCGTGAGTTAAAATATAAGCATAGGCTAGCTCTTTTTTCCAAATTTCATCGGTGTCATGATTAGAAACGAAAGTAACCGCTTTATAAGGATTTCTTTTCCACATCATGTCATCATTCAAAAGATTTAAATTGTTTCCGTCAAATGCATCGTTCATTTTATAATAACAGGCAAAATCAAAAACAGAACTATTGGCATTATTTGCCCAATCATTTAGGATGTTTACATTAGAATCCCATAACTCGCCAACTGAGAATCCACCAACGTTTGCATTCCAGTCTTTTATAACCCACGGAGCAAAACCTTTAACGTAATCAAATCTCCATCCGTCAAATTTCATCGTATTTTTATAATATTTACCGACTCCATCTGCTCTTTTCCAAAGCCAGTCTTGTACATTTGGTACCACATGAGCTAAGTCAGGAAAACCACCAAAAGAACCTTCATCGTTATTTCCGTACGCATTTTTATAAAAATCAGCACTAGTTCTTGGGAATTTACCAGATGCAACACCAGTAAAATTAGTATAAGTTTGTGTTCCTGTAAAAGGATTATTTTCTAATTGTCCACCACTATTGTGATTTAATACCATATCAGCATATACTTGCATGTTTTCGGCGTGGACTTTTGTTATTAGACTTTCTAGTTCTGTGCGGGAACCAAATCGTGTTTCTACAGTACCATTTTGATTGTAATTTCCAAAATCAAAATAATCTGTAGGATCATATCCCATAGAAAAAGGACCATTTTGCGCCTTGGATACAGGAGGAAGCCAGATAGAACCAATACCAGCATTTGACCATGCAGTTATTTTTGCATTTACAGTATTCCACCACGTTCCACCAGCAGGAACATCCCAATAGAAAGCTTGCATCATAACACCCCCGCCAGGATTTGCTACATACCTTCCAGTTGTGGAGTTAGTTGATTTTCCGGTACTGAAAGGTTGTCCGTCGTGATGAGTAACATTGATTACTTTGAATTGTGAAGCTGCAGCAGCAGAATCAGTTGTCAGATCGTCATTCGAATTACACGAATACATACCAACTAATAAAGCTGATAATAGATACGTTTTGAAATTTAGTTTTTTCATAAAAGGAATAAATTAGTTTAATTAATAGGTTTTGGGGTAATAATTGAAAAATAGAAAACAATATGATTTCTAGAAATTTAATTTTTATTTAGTGGTTTTTAAGGTTAGGGAATAAAACTCATTTTATTAAAATCAAAAAAAATAAATTAAATAATTGGTGTAAATTTATTTTTATGTCTTATATTTTGATAAAAAAGCACTTTTTTAGCTAATTTATACAAATTCTTACACGAGTAGTATGTGAATTTTTTTAATTCACAACGAAAACGTTGTAGTGTTTACAACTTTTTGAATAGTTTGCTAAAAATGAGAAATTTAAGTCCTGGTTTTAATGTTTTTTTTGTTTTTGAGAATGATTTTTTAATCAAAACTCGATTTAGAAAAAAATGAAATATGAGAAAAGAAAAACAGATTTTGCAGAAAAGTGTGGTGTTTGATAAAGGGAAACAAAATGATACTGTCCACATTTGATAAAGTACAATGGTGATTTTAATTTCAGGGCTTCTAACGTTGAGTTTCTATATGATTTAAGAGCTGATTATTACAATAAATAAATGCGTTTATAATTTTTTGTTAATAGTAGGTAGGAAACTTGTATTATGTAATTGAATTGTTATTTTTGTTCGTTTTAAATTTAAAGAATGGTAAGAAATTGTATTATAAATCCAATTCGCTTCTTGATTCTTAAAGTGTATATTTGCCAAAATTATTCTGGCTTTTATAAAACAGGTTTAAAGACAGTTGAATAAAGGATGTTTTACAATAAATACAAAATTATAATAATGCCAATAAATAAAATACAAATGAGATCCATCAATAATAGAATCGCACTTACTTTTTTTGTTCTGCTTATTTCCAGTGTTGTAGCAAGTGCTCAAGAAATTATTAAGGATAATGTCATTGCTCCGGTTAAAAAAATTCAATCCAATCAAAAACAAAAAATTGATGGGGTAATTGCTACTGTTGGTGATTATATCATACTTGATTCAGATATTGACAAGTCTTATCTTGAAATTTCTGCTGGAGGCGGTTCTGTAAAAGATATTACAAGATGCCAAATGTTAGGAAAATTATTAGAAGATAAATTATATGCGCACCAAGCTATTCAAGATAGTATTGTAGTTACTGATGCTGAGATTAAAGGCATGATGGAAGATCGATTGAACTATATGGTAGAGCAAATCGGTTCTTTAGATAAAGTAGTTAAATATTATAAAAAAGATACAGAGGAGGAATTTAGAACTTATTTCTCTGACATTTTAAAAGAAGGAAAGTTAAGTTCAGAAATGCAAAAGAAAATTGTTGACGGTGTAGAAATTACTCCTGAAGAAGTTCGTAATTATTTTAAAACGATACCTGCTACAGATCTTCCTTTTTTTGGTGTAGAGTTAGAAGTAGCTCAAATCGTGGTAACTCCCAAAGTTTCGGATGCCGATAAGCAAAAAGTAATCGATAAACTGAATGGTTTCAAAAAGGAAATTGAAGAAGGTTCTAGTTTTTCTACCAAGGCAGTTTTGTATTCTCAAGATCCAGGTTCAAGATCGAATGGTGGTTTTTATAAAATGAATCGTAGAACGCCTTTTGTAAAAGAGTTTAAAGATGTTGCTTTTAGCCTTGCTGAAGGAGAAATTTCTGCTCCTTTTCAAACAGATTTTGGATATCATATTATTTATGTAGAAAAAATAAAAGGACAAGAAATAGAATTGCGTCACATATTATTGACACCATCAGTGACGGAAGAAGCATTGAACGAAGCGAAAGAGAAAATTACTTTGATTAAAAAAAGAATTGAAGATAAAGAGATCACTTTTGCGGAAGCAGCAAGAACATTATCGGATGAGAAAGAAACTAGAGCCAACGGTGGGGCTTTAATTAATCCAAAAACACAGGATACTCGTTTTGAATTGACTAAGATGGATCCTACTTTTTACAGTCAAGTTTCTAATTTGAAAGAAGGTGAAGTTTCGGCTCCTTTATTAGAACAAGGAGAAGAAGGAAAGAAAACATTCAAATTAATTACCGTAACCAATAGAATAGATGAACATGCAGCAGATTATGCTAAAGATTACATCAAAATAAAAGATTTAGCTTTAAAAAGCAAACAAATTACTACTATCGGAAAATGGTTTGATGAAAAGATTAAAGAAACGTACATCAAAATCATAGGTGAATATAGAGATTGCGATTTTACAAACAATTGGCTTAAAAAATAGTCCTCTTATTCATACATTTGATTCGAATTAGGAGTGAAAATTTTTCAATAAATAAATAAAAAGAGTTAGTTTTATGATTTCATAATGCTAACTCTTTTTAATTTTAAATACTTTATACATGTCAGACGTAGCAGCAATACATAACTTGGTTCAAAAAAGGAATAAGCTAAAAACGGAGATAGCAAAAATCATTGTAGGTCAAAATGATGTAGTAGATCAAATTTTGCTTTGTATATTTTCTGGTGGGCATGCATTATTGGTAGGAGTTCCAGGATTAGCCAAAACATTGATGGTAAATACCCTTGCACAAGCATTGGGGCTTGATTTTAAAAGAATTCAGTTTACTCCGGATTTGATGCCTTCAGATATACTTGGAAGTGAAATACTAGATGAAAACCGTCATTTCAAATTTATAAAAGGGCCTATTTTTTCGAATATTATTCTGGCTGACGAAATCAACAGAACGCCGCCAAAAACGCAGGCAGCTTTGCTGGAAGCCATGCAGGAACGTTCCGTTACTATCGCCGGTGAAAACTACAAGCTAGACTTGCCTTATTTTGTTTTGGCAACTCAAAACCCTATTGAGCAAGAGGGGACTTATCCTTTGCCAGAAGCACAGTTGGATCGTTTCATGTTTGCCATAAAATTAGAATATCCTTCTTTTTTAGAAGAAGTTCAAGTAGTGAAACAAACTACTTCTGATATAAAAAACACTATAAATCCATTGTTTACTGCTCAAGAAATAATTGATTTTCAACAATTAATCCGTAGAATACCTGTTGCTGATAATGTCATTGAGTATGCTGTGACACTGGTCAGTAAAACAAGGCCAGATAATCCGCTGTCTAATGAGTATGTGAAAAATTATTTAGATTGGGGAGCGGGTCCGAGAGCCTCGCAAAATTTAATTTTGGCAGCGAAAGCGAATGCTGCTTTTAATGGGAAATTTTCTCCCGATATTGAAGATGTAAAAGCAGTTGCTATTGGAATTTTACGTCATAGAATTATTAAAAATTATAAAGCCGATGCCGAGGGAATTACCGAAGAAATGATTATCTCTAAGCTGATGTAATTATTTTTAGTTTTGAGAAAAAGCCAAACAGATTTTAGAAATTTGTTTGGCTTTTTTTTATTTGGAATACACGTATGTTAGTTTGACCAAAACGAACATCAAAACACGCAACTATAACGTTGTAAATGGTAATTTAGAAAGGTTCTTAGCTTGAAAGTACTATAAAATCTCATTTACTAAGTATTGTTAAATTTCAACTTTCTCAAAGAAAAGATTTTAAACTATTAA
>JAUMDQ010000199.1:0-6929 GCA_032121715.1 Flavobacterium sp. | reverse complement strand
CTTGTAACGCAATGTTTAAATTTAAAGTTTCGTTATCAGTAACGGTAACTTGTTTTTCTGTAGTTTTGTAACCTATAAAAGCATAAACAATTGTGTAAGTTCCTGGTTTCATAGTAATTTCATAATTACCATTAATATCAGATTCTGCATTATTCATTAAACCTTTTAAAGATATCGAAACAAAACTTACGGGCTGTTTGCTATCTTTATCTGTAATAATTCCACTAACTTTAGCAGAATTTTGTGCGAAAGAGATCATTGATAACAATAATCCAAAAAATAGAAATTTTAACTTCATTGTGGTTGTGTTTATTTTTATGCAAAAGTAGAACCACCTTAATTATGTTAATGTTACCCAGAAGTTATTTATTAGTTTGCATATTGTTAAGTTACTGTTAACACATTAAATAATAGTAAACAGGTTTAATTTGTCATTTTTATATATAATTTTGACACAGATTAAATTTTTTAATTACTTTTATAGTTGATATGAAAAAGAAAGATATAAAGATATTATTGGTAGATGACGAACCGGACATTTTAGAAATTGTTGGGTACAATTTGGAGCAAGCCGGATATCAGGTTTTCAAAGCAGAAAACGGTAAAGATGCCGTGAAACAAGCGCAAAAAGTAAAGCCACATCTAATTATTATGGATGTCATGATGCCAGAAATGGATGGAATGGAAGCTTGCGAAAAAATTAGAGAAATTCCAGAATTAAAAGATACTATTATTACATTCTTAACCGCTAGAAGTGAAGATTATTCACAAGTAGCCGGTTTTGAGGTTGGTGCTGACGATTATATTGCCAAACCAATTAAACCAAAGTTATTAGTTAGTAAAGTAAAAGGTTTATTACGCAGACTAAAAGAAGAAGAAGCTGAAAATTCGGAAACGTTAACGGTTGGTAATTTACAAATTAACCGCGAAGAATATAAAATCATCAAAGACGGTGTTACCATTGTTTTACCAAGAAAAGAGTTTGAATTACTCTATTTATTAGCTTCAAAACCAGGTAAAGTTTTCACAAGAACTGAAATTTTAGACAAAGTTTGGGGTAATGAAGTGATTGTTGGCGGTAGAACTATCGATGTGCATATTAGAAAACTTCGTGAAAAAATTGACGAAGATGTTTTTAAAACCATTAAAGGAGTAGGTTACAAAATTGAATTAAATGTCGATTAACTTCAATAAATCATACAAGTTTGCCTTTAAATCTTCTATTTATATTTCTTTATTTGTAATAGCAAGTTTATTGATTTATAATCATTTTGTGCAACACATTAATGTAATCATATTACTCGCATTTCCCATAACGTTATTTGTTTTTAGTTTTTTCTTAATTCAATATAGAGTGGAGGTTTTCATCTATAAACGAATTAAAAAATTATACGATGAAGTATCTATTTTAGACGCTACTTCTTTAAAAAATAAAACGGTTACCACCGATGTTTCTTCGCTGACTAACGATATTCGAAATTTCGCCAAAGAGAAAAAAATAGAAATTGAATCGTTAAATATTCGAGAAGAATACCGACGAGAATTTTTGGGAAACATTTCGCATGAACTAAAAACGCCATTATTCACCGTTCAAGGTTATTTAGATACACTTATTGAAGGTGGCGCCATAAAAGACAAAACATTACGTGTAAAATATATCGAACGCGCTTCTAAAGGTGTAGAAAGATTAATAAGTATTGTGCAAGATTTAGATATGATTTCTAAATTTGAAGTCGGCGATTTAAACTTAGACATTACCAAATTTGATATTATTGCCGAGATTCAGAATGTATTCGATTTGCTAGAAATGAAAGCTGATGCAAAGAATATTATTTTAATGTTCGATGAAAAATACATTTCTCCTATTCATGTATATGCCGATAAAGATAAAATTCAACAGGTTTTAACCAACTTAGTGATGAATTCCATCAAATACGGAAAAGAAAACGGTACGACAGAAATTTCTATTGAAAAAATCAACAAAAATAAAGTCTTAGTTCGTATTCAAGACAATGGTGACGGAATTGAACAACAACATTTATCTCGAATTTTTGAACGTTTTTACAGAATTAGCAAAAGTGGTTCAAGAGAAGAAGGCGGATCTGGTTTAGGATTAGCCATTGTGAAACATATTATTGAAGCACACAACGAGAAAATATTCGTACAAAGTACACCTCAAAAAGGTTCAGAGTTTTCATTTACTTTGAAAACAAGCAAATAAATCGGCCCAATCTTTGTTGAAGTTGTACGTTCTAAATCCGCTATAAATATCTATTTTCTGCAATTTATCCAAAGTAAACTTGTGTTGTGCACAACTTGGTACACTTCCTTCTTTCTTTAATTTTTTAGCTAAATATTCTTGTTCGAATTGTCCAGGCGTTGGGATTAAAAAGGTTTTCGCGCTTAAAAAAGCCATATCCATTATGGAAGAATAGCCTGAGCGGCAGATAATATATTCACTTTCCTGAATTGCATTTTCCAATTCATCCGCTTCCATGTAATTATAAAACGTAAAATTGTTTTGAGTAGCCATTTTTTGTTCCGCCTCAACCAATCCTTTCACAAAAAGTACAGCACCTTTAAATTCCGATAATTGGATGCGAAGTTTTTCTTCCAATAAAGTACGTTGAGGTTCCGGGCCAGATAAAATTACAAGTAAATCGTTCTTTTTTGCTAAATTCCTTTTCTTAAATCGCGTTAACGGACCAATAAACTTGATGTTGTTTAAATTGGCATTTTCATGACTCAATCTTCCACTTAGATTCAGACTTTCAGAAACATCTGGTACCCAACATTCCTTATATTTCTTAATAAAATGTTGGTGAAATTTACTCGAAATCCAACTCGTATTTCCAGATAAAACATTGACTTGATGAGTAATGTAAACAGAAGGAATCTTAGCTGAAAAAATACCAGGTCTATTATCTGAAATGATTCCAGAAATTGCGTGTTTTTTTATAATTTTTTCAAGTAATTTTTTTTCTTTTCGTATGGCAAAAAATAATTTAGGCAATTGCTTAAAAATTTTTAATCTAAAATCTTTACCTTTTTCGGAATATTCAATATTATAATCTGGTAAGGTTTCAAAAATATCGTTCGGAAATTCTTTTTTTAATAAATGTAAGGAAGCACCATCACTTGCAATAATAGGGGTAAAATTATTTTCTTTAAGCGCGTAAATAATTGGAATACAACGAGATGCGTGACCTAATCCCCAATTTAAAGGAGCTACAAGTATTTTTTTTGAGGTATTCATATTTGAATATTTATTTTCGATTTGGAGGAAAGAAAACAATTGTGTTTATTTTTTTACAAAGATAGATACTTTAATTTTATACTTTTGCATTATAAAATTAATTGTTGTGGGAAGTAAAAATAAATTAAAAAGATTTAACGAAAACCTAACGTTCTCTAATGTGTTTCAGCCAACTAGAGAAGAAGTGGTGACTGATAGTGTAGCCTTAAAAGGGAAATGGAATACCGATTTCTTTAAAAATAATAACCCAATTGTACTAGAATTAGGTTGCGGAAAAGGAGAATATTCCGTTGGTTTAGCAGAAAAATTTCCAAATAAAAACTTCATTGGAGTGGATATTAAAGGTGCACGTTTTTGGCGTGGTGCAAAAACTGCTTTGGAAAACGGATTGAATAATGTAGGATTTCTTCGTACACAAATTGAATTAATAAAGCATTGCTTTGCAGAAAACGAAGTGGATGAAATTTGGATTACTTTTCCAGATCCACAAATTAAATACAAGCGTACGAAACACCGTATGACCAATTCTGAATTTCTTCAGAATTATAAAAAAATATTGAAGCCAAACGGATTAATGCACCTAAAAACGGATAGTGAATTTATGCACGGTTATACTTTAGGGCTTTTGCATGGTGAAGGTCATGAGGTTTTATATTCAAATCATAACGTGTATAATAATGCGGGAGCACCAGAAGAAGTAACAAGTATTCAAACTTTTTACGAAAGTCAGTATTTAGAAATAAATAAAAGTATAACTTACATTCAGTTTAAAATTAAATAGTGTCAGTACTTTTTGCTTTTGCTTTTGCAGTTTTGTTTTCTTTCGTTGGTGTATTGCCACCCGGAATTGTGAACATGACTGTTGCCAATTATAGCGTAAAAAAGTCATTAAAAAGAGCGAGAAGATTTATAAACGGCGCCATTTTAGTGGTTTTTTTGCAAAGTATTCTAGCATATTATTTTGCTACTTTTTTAGAAAGTCATCCACAAGTGATGCAAAATTTAAAATTGGTAGGAAGTGTGGTTTTTATACTTCTAACTATCTTTTTCTTAGGGAAAGGCATTCAAAATTTCATTGATTCGAAAGGAGAAATTAAAAAAAAAGCCACCAAAAGTAAATTGAAACCTTTTTTACATGGTATTTTTATTTCTGGATTAAATGTGTTTCCTATTCCGTATTATGCGTTTGTAAGTTTGTATTTATCTGCTTTTATTGAAGATTTTTTCACCAATTTAGTGGGTTTAGCCTTTGTTATTGGAGTCACTTTAGGGACTTACATTGTATTTATGGGTTATGCTTATTTGTTTAGAAAAATTAAACATAAAGTAACTTTTTTTATTAAAAATATTAATTTTATAATTGCCATAATTACTGGATTAATTGCGGTTTTCACGATTTATAACTTGAATAAATAAACTTTTTTTGCCACGAATTCACGAATTTTTTTTTCGCAGTTTGTGAAATTAGTTCATCTAAAGATGAATTCGAATACAACGAATTGATAATTAATTCGAAAATTCGTGGCAAAACATTTAAATCAAATTTATTAGACCCAATACCTTGAAATCGCAAAAAAGACAAGTTTGTGTTAACAAACATCAAAAAAGAAAAGCGATACCATATGACAAATAAAAAACAATAATTATCTGCATATGAAAATAAAAGAAGACAATTTTTTTGAACGTGTGTACGAAGTCGCCAAACAAATTCCTTACGGGAAAGTTACTTCTTATGGCGCTATTGCTAAAGCTTTAGGTGCTGGTCGTTCTGCAAGAATGGTCGGTTGGGCAATGAACGCTTGCCACGGCAGAGATGACATTCCAGCACATCGCGTAGTTAACCGGTTAGGACTCTTAACCGGTAAACATCATTTTGAAGGCACCAACTTAATGCAACAATTACTAGAAAGCGAAGGTGTTCAGGTTATTGACAATCAGATAATAGATTTTAAGAAGCATTTTTGGGAACCAGATTTTTAGGATTATAAGCTAACTTTTAGCAATTGTTTTTCTTTGCTTTTACATCCAAAAAAGTAAATAGAATCATCAATTACAATTCCTTTTGAAACCATAAACGGAACGATATTGTCTTCGTTATCAAGAATTTCTAAATAATCGAAATCTCCATTTTCTTTAATTCGAATCAAATTAAGATTTGAGTTTTTTCTCAAATTGGCATCTTTAAATTCAATTCTATTTCCACTTATAGTCTTAATTTTTTCTTTAGCATTTATGAAAAAATAGACGTTGTTGTTTAAGCTTATTGATGAGAAAGAATTGAAAGAGTTATAAAAGATATCGTTACTGTTTTGTTTTTTATTTATGTTTCTTGCCCAAATAATGTTACCCAAATTATTGATTTTAACACTTACGATATCATTAAAATATCTTGTAACATTGTCTTTTGTAGATTTGAAATAAGTTTCTTCAGCGTTTAGAATAATTTCTTCATCCTTTGTTATTGTTGCATTTTTAATTTTTAGAAATTTTAATTCTTCGTCTTTCAATTCTCCGAACTTATCAATGATAAATTGCTCTGTAAATTCTGAAAAATTGGTATTAGTTACATTTAAATCGGTTTGATTTAAACTGTATTTGCATACACCTTTATATTTAAAATTATTTTTGTCTGAATAAAATCCAACACAATATATTTTATCATTAAAAAATAATGTTTTCAAAGACTTTACATAATGACTGCCAATTCCTATTTGTTGACTTACTATTTTATCATTTGTTATTTTTAAAATTTCATAAGCATATTCTCCACCATCTTTTTTACTTTTAGCGGCTTTATCTGTTACTTTTGATAGTACAAATAGTGATTTTGTATCTGTTGAAATTCCAATGTTTTCAAAATGGTATCTTTTTTCTTTATCTGTATTTTCAAATAAGAACTCATTGGTTTTATTGAAATCATTATCAAAAGAATATAATTTTAAAGTTTCTTGTTTTTTGCCGTTTAAATCTAATCCAATGGCAAAACCAGATTCGTTTTTAATAAAAGCAATTCCAGAATCTCCCAAAGTTTTTACTTCACCTTTGTTGGAAAAACCAAATGAGAATGAATATGATGATGCTTCTAAATTAGTTTTCATAAACAAACCTTCATTATTGCTAATTAAGTCAAGGTTTTCTTCATTTTTGCTAATTCCAGAAAGGGCAAATCCTCCAATTTTTTTTATATCGGTATTTGATATTTTAAAAAGTTCTCTCTGCTGCTTCTCTTTATCAATAATTGAAATTGTAGTGGAAGAGCAAGTATAGGCCTTTTCTTTAATGTCATAAAACATATTGATTAACGTAACCTTACTGTCTTTGTAAAAAACACCAATTAATGTTGCATTTTTTTTATGAAGAGGGTATTCTAAAACAAACTCAAAGCTCTTAATTAATTTAAGATTATTGCTGTAACGTTCTATAAATAAGCTGTTTCCTTCAAAAAGTTTGTTTGAAATAGCGGAACGTATAAATAACAATTCATTGTTTTCAATTTTTTGTGCTACTAATAAGTTGGTGTTTTTAAAATCATCAGTCAAGGCATTGCTTTTGACAATTTTAAATGGTATTTCTTGGGAAAATAACAAATTAGATAATAAGATAACTATAACTAAAAGGTATTGCTAAAGAGCTTCTTTGTGTCCTGTTGCAATTAAGTGTTGACATCTAAAAT
>JAUMDQ010000198.1:0-3154 GCA_032121715.1 Flavobacterium sp. | reverse complement strand
ACCTCGTCAGAATTGTCGTCTGAAGTTGGTTCTGCACTTCCATTTTGAATGAAATATAAAACCGATGAATCTTGAAAAGTTTTTAAAGGAACTTTGATACTACTAGCATTTGCAAAGCCAAAACCATTTGTAAATCCAGGAGCAATGACACCTAAATTTACAACATTTTTAAGAACTGTAGGATTCGCAATATCGTAAAATTCAATCACTACTTTTGGAGTAGTTGGCGTTGCCGCATCACAAATATCATCCTTTTCGCAACCCGAAAAGAAAAAACTAGCTAGTAATAATAGAAATATTCGTTTCATGTCTTATCTTTTCTCTAAAAGTACAACATTTTCTACGTGATGTGTTTGTGGAAACATATCCACTGGTCGAACACGAGTTACTTTATACATTTCGTCTAATAAAGCTAAATCACGAGCTTGAGTGGCAGAATTACAACTTACATAAACAATTTTTTCAGCTCCAATTTTCAATAATTGTGCCACAACATCTTTATGCATTCCATCACGCGGTGGATCTGTAATAACAACGTCTGGATGTCCGTGCGTGTTGATGAAATCGTCATTGAAAACATTTTTCATATCACCTACAAAAAATTCACAGTTGGTAATGTTGTTACGAGTCGCGTTTTCTTTCGCATCAGCAATTGCTTCTGGAACGGCTTCTACACCAATTACTTTTTTCGCTTTTTTCGAAACGAATTGGGCAATTGTTCCAGTTCCAGTATATAAATCGTACACTAATTCTTCGCCAGTTAATCCAGCAAAATCTCTAGTAATAGCATATAATTGGTACGCTTGTTCCGAATTGGTTTGGTAAAACGATTTCGCATTAATGCTAAAATGTAAACCTTCCATTTCTTCTAAAATATAATTTCTTCCTTTAAAAGTAATAATATCTTGATCGTAAATGGTATCGTTAAGTTTTCTATTGATCACATATTGTAGCGAAGTAACATTTGGAAAACGCTCTGCTAAAAAGTTCATGATCAATTCAATTTCTTTTTTGTTGTTGTCGTAAAACTGAATTAAAATCATCAATTCACCCGTTGAAGAGGTACGAATCATTAATGTTCTCAATAAACCAGTAACTTCTCTTGGATTGAAGAAAGAAAGGTTGTTTTCGTTCGCAAATCGACGAATTTCATTTCTAATATCGTTAGAAGGATCTTCTTGTAAATGACATTTTTTAATATCTAAAATTTTATCCCACATTCTTGGAATATGAAATCCAACCGCATTTTTATTGTCTAGTTCTGCGCCTGATTGCACTTCTTCTGGCGTCATCCATCTTGTTGATGAAAAACCAAATTCCATTTTATTTCTATAGAAAAACTGCTTTTCCGAACCTAAAATCGGTTCAAATTCTGGCATTTCAATTTTTCCAATACGTTTTAAATTGTTGTAAACCTCATTATGTTTGTAATGTAATTGTTGGCTGTACTTCATGTTTTGCCATTTACAACCACCACAAACACCAAAATGTTCGCAAACGGGTTCTGTTCTGTGTTCCGAAAACTCATGAATTTTGATAGCTTTACCTTCGTAAAATGCTTTTCTTTTTTTCATGGTTTGAATGTCGGCCACATCACCTGGTACGACATTCGGAATAAAAATTACTTTACCATCTGGGGCTTTAGCCACCGATACACCTTTTGCACCTGCATCAAGGATTTGTACGTTTTCGAATACGATTCTTTCTGTTCTCTTTTTTCCCATGGTGCAAAAATAAGAATTGTTATGCGGATTAGATAAATTATTTTACATTTATAACAAAATTTTAGAGGATGACAAAACACTTAGCACTTTTACGTGGCATAAACGTATCAGGACATAATATGATTAAAATGGATGCGTTGAAAAAAATGCTAGAAAATATGGGCTTTCAAAATGTGGAAACATACATACAATCGGGTAATGTTTTTGTGGATTCGGAGGAAGAAAATGCCGCAAGTGTGGGTTTTAAAATCAAACAAGAAATTGCTAAAGTTTTTGGTCATGATGTGCCTGTTGTAATGGTTTCTATATCAGATTTAGAATTGTGTTTTAAAAATAATCCGTATTTAAAAGAAAAAGACTGCGATACAAAGAAATTATATGTCGCTTTTATCTCTAAAGAATTATCACCATTAGCTTTAAACGATTTAAAAATTAGTAATTTCAAACCCGATGAAGCAGCAATTGATAGTAGTAGAATTTACGTAAAATACGCTGTTGGAGCTGGAAAAACCAAATTAGATCAAAAGTATATTGAGAAAAAATTGAATGCGGTTGCCACTATGAGAAATTGGAATACCGTTACTAAATTACTAGAAATGTATACTGAAAAATTGTAAATGAAAGATTTAAGTTTTTAAGACTTAAACCTTTAAACTTTTTCATATTTTTGTAAATTATGGATGATTTCTCTCCATTAAGTAGGAATTGCGATTTGACAATCAATAAAAAATAAATCATGTCAGTTTTAGAAAAAATCAGTCAAGCAGAAATTATTGCTTTAGAAGACAAACACGGAGCACACAATTATCATCCACTACCAGTAGTCTTAAATAGAGGTGAAGGTGTATATGTTTGGGATGTTGAAGGGAAAAAATATTACGATTTTTTATCGGCATATTCTGCAGTAAACCAAGGGCATTGTCATCCAAAAATTGTTGGAGCAATGATAGCACAAGCACAAACTTTAACCTTAACTTCTCGTGCGTTTTATAACGATAAGTTAGGTGTTTACGAAAAATTTATTACCAATTATTTTGGTTTCGATAAAGTATTGCCAATGAATACAGGTGCTGAAGCAGTGGAAACAGCTTTGAAAATCTGTAGAAAATGGGCGTACGAGAAAAAAGGAATTAGCGAAAATGCGGCTCAAATTATTGTGTGTGAAAATAACTTCCACGGAAGAACTACTACAATTATTTCGTTTTCAAATGATGAAAATGCGCGTAAAAACTTCGGACCGTTTACAGATGGATTTATAAAAATACCTTATGATGATATTACTGCTTTAGAAAGTGCTATTACTTCATCACCAAATATTGCAGGATTTTTAGTAGAACCAATTCAAGGTGAGGCGGGAGTTTACGTACCTTCTGAAGATTATTTAGCAAAAGCAAAAGAATTGTGTACAAAACATAACGTATTGTTTATAG